>JANOOW010000029.1:0-33906 GCA_031421555.1 Hyphomicrobiaceae bacterium
CTCGGGGGCTCGGATCGGCGTGCTTTATTTGCTATCGATAGAAACGGAAAATTACGTTCCGCTGGAGGACGGCATGGCAAAAGGCTATTGGATCGCGCACGTGAAGGTCAACGATCCCGAAGGGTACAAAGAGTACGTGGCGGCGAACGCGATCGCCTTCGCGATTTACAAGCCCAAGTTCCTGGTTCGCGGCGGCGAGCATATCGTGCCTGCGGGAAGTGCCATGGAGGGCAAGCGTCACGTAGTCCTCGAATTCGAGAGCTACGCTGCCGCCAAGGCCTGCTACGACAGCCCCGAGTATCAAGCCGCCGCGAAGATCCGCGACAAGTATTCGGCAGCCGACATCGTGATCATCGAGGGCTACACGGGTTGAACGCGGTCAGGAGCTGCTCGGCCCGGTATCGATCTGGGCGCGGGCGGCTTCGAGCGTGTTGCGCAGCAGGCCGGCGATGGTCATCGGGCCGACGCCGCCCGGTACCGGCGAGATTGCACCCGCGACTTTGACGGCCTCATCGAAAGCGACGTCGCCGGTAAGACGGCTTTGGCCGTCGGCGTTGGCCACCCGGTTGATGCCGACGTCGACGACGATGGCGCCGGGCTTGATCCAATCGCCGCGTACGAATTCTGGCCGTCCGGCCGCTGCCATCACGATATCCGCGCGGCGAACGTGAGCGGCCAGATCCCGCGTCTTCGAGTGCGCGACGGTGACGGTGCACCCTTCGGCCAACAACAGTTGCGCGAGGGGCTTGCCGACGATGTTCGACCGCCCGATGACGATGGCATCGAGGCCTTCAAGCTTCGGTCGCACGGACTTCGCCAGGATGATGCACCCGGACGGCGTGCACGGCACGAACGACTTTTCGCCGATCGACAAGCGGCCTACATTCACCGGGTGAAAACCATCGACGTCCTTCGCCGGGTCGATAGCCTCGATGATTTTTAACGCGTCGATGTGCTTGGGCAATGGCAGCTGCACAAGGATGCCGTGCACGGTGTCATCGCGATTGAGATCGCCGACGAGTTCGAGCAGATGCAGCTCGGAAATCGTCGCGGGCAGCTTGTGATCGAATGACTTCATCCCGGCAGCGACGGTCTGCTTGCCCTTGTTGCGCACGTAGACTTGGCTCGCCGGATCGTCACCGACGATGACGACGGCCAAGCCGGGCGTGACGCCATATGTCCTCTTTAGTGCCGATACGTCGCGCGCGACCTGGGCCCGCAACCCGGCAGCGATCGCCGCGCCATCGATGATCTGTGCTAGGGCCATTTCGAAGCCATCAACCGATGGTTCGCTGCAGGAACGGGATTAGAAAATCCGCAATGCCGGTGCAGGCGATGAGCAGTACGATCGGCGATAAATCCAGGCCGCCCATGCTCGGCAACATGCGCCGGATGGGCGACAGGAAGGGTTCCGTGACCGCATTGACTGCCTGCCAAAGCGATTTTACGAACGGGTTCGAATAGTTGATGACGTTGAACGCGAGCAGCCAGCTCAACACCACGGCGGCGATAACCACGTAGATGTACAAGTGCACGATGTAGCGGATGAAGCCGAGGAGTTCGATCATGGGGAATATGACTTCCGGCGAGAACTGAAGGAGCGGCCGCAGGTGTAACCGCCAGCCGTCTGCGCCGCAAGTCGAGTTTGGGTAGGCAGTGTCTAAGGCTTTTCGCTCAATTGCCGCATAGCCGGCCGGTGGGCGAACCAGTGAGCTTCCACTGGCGTATACACACGCAGAGCCAGTTTCAGATGAGCAACGAATGCCACGCCGCGCCGCCACGTCGAACCAGCCTCCGCCCAAGGTCAGAAATGTGATCGTCGTGCTCGGCGACCAGCTTTCGCCGAACCTCTCCAGTCTCGCCGCAGGTGATCCGGCCCAAGATCTGGTTGTGATGGCAGAGGTGCAGGAGGAAGCCTCATACGTTCGCCACCACAAGAAAAAGATCGCGTTCCTATTTTCGGCGATGCGGCATTTCGCGGCCGAGTTGCGAACGGTGGGGTGGCGGGTCGACTATCGCACGCTCGACCAGACTGGGCCGCACGGAAGCTTCACGGCGGAAGTCGAACGCGCCATCGAGCGGCATGGGCCGCAGCGCATCGCCGTTACTTTCCCGGGCGAATGGCGCGTACTGCAGATGATGGAAGGTTGGAGCCAGCGCTTCGGCCTCCCCGTCGACATACTCGACGACAATCGCTTCGTTTGTTCGTCGTCCGAGTTCGTCGCCTGGGCGCATGGCCGCAAGCAAATGCGCATGGAGTTCTTTTATCGCGAGATGCGCCGCAAGACTGGTCTTTTGATGAACGGCCGCGATCCTGAAGGCGGGCAGTGGAACTACGATCACGACAATCGCAAGCCCGCGAAAACCGGTCTATTCATGCCGAAGCCGCATCGTGTCGAACCGGATGCGACGACGCGGACGGTGATGGATCTAGTGGAAATGTCGTTCGCCGGTCACTTCGGCGATTTGCGGCCGTTTTGGTTCGGTGTCACGCGTGATGAAGCGCAGCGGGCGCTCGATCATTTCATCGACAGCGCATTGGCGAATTTCGGCGACTATCAGGATGCAATGCTGCGCGGCGAGGCCTTTCTCTACCACTCGGTTTTGTCGATCTACATGAACTGCGGCCTGCTCGATCCGCTCGATGTATGCCGCAAGGTCGAGGCTGCCTATCGCAGTGGTCGCGTGCCACTCAACGCTGCCGAGGGCTACATCCGGCAGATCATCGGATGGCGCGAGTTCGTACGTGGTATCTACTGGCTGAAAATGCCCGAGTACGTGGAGCAGAACTTTTTCGCCCACACCCGGCCCGTGCCGGAGTTCTACTGGACCGCAACGACGGACATGACGTGCCTGCGCGAAGCCATCGGGCAAACCAAGGCCGAAGCGTATGCGCACCATATTCATCGCTTGATGGTGACGGGTAACTTCGCCCTTCTCGCGGGCATCTCTCCGCAGGAACTTCATCAATGGTATCTCGTGGTCTACGCGGATGCCTATGAATGGGTCGAGCTACCCAACACGCTCGGCATGAGCCAGTTCGGCGATGGCGGGTTGCTTGGCTCGAAACCGTACGTGGCATCCGGCGCCTACATCAATCGCATGTCGAACTACTGCAAAGACTGCCGCTATGACGTGAAGCAGGCGACGGGCCCCGATGCGTGTCCATTCAACGCGCTGTATTGGTCGTTCCTGGACCGGCATCGCGACAAGCTGGCGGGCAACCCGCGCATGGCGCAAATGTATCGCACCTGGGAAAGGATGACGCCTGATAAGCAGGTGGCGCTGCTCGAAAAGGCCAAGGAAACTTTGACCGCGCTCGATAATGAGCCGCGCGGAACTGCAACATATTGAGCCAACGTAGCGGGAGCCGGGCCCGTCACCCGATCGTTACTCGCTATTGAACGCGTTCGACGCGATACCTTGTCCTAGTTTGCCGTTATAGGCACGCGCAGGACCTAGATTATGATCCAGTTCTTTCGGTACGCGGCGGCGGGAGCCCTCATTGCGCTTGCCACGGTGAACTCTACATCGGCACAAACGCCCAGCCGCGCCGCGTCGCCTTCGGTGCTCGAATTGTATACCAGCCAGGGCTGCTCTTCATGCCCGGCAGCGGACGCTCTGTTCAAGTCCTACGCTGCGCGCAGCGACATCATAGCCTTGTCCATGCCCGTCGATTACTGGGACTATCTTGGCTGGAAGGATACGCTTGCCAACCCCAAGTTCACCAAGCGGCAGCGAGCCTACGCGAAGGTCCGCGCCGACGGTCAGGTGTACACGCCGCAGGTGATCATCGATGGCCGCGAGCACGTCGTCGGATCATCGAAAGGCGATATCGACGCGGTAATAAAAACCCACTTGGCCAAACCACGAGCCGTATCGATGCGCGCTGCCATCGAAAAAGGCACCGTGACGATCGACATCGCGCAAGCTGCAGACATCAGTACGGAGGCGACGGTTTGGCTGGCGGTTGTTCGGGCCGAGGCCCACATCGACGTCAAAGCTGGGGAGAACCGCGGCCGGAAGCTCACGTACTACAATGTCGTCTCCGATATCGTACCGGCCGGCATGTGGAGCGGTCCCGCCGTGACGATCCGTCAGCCGGCCTCGGCGTTGACCACCGGCGCCAACCAGCGCCTCGCCGTCATCGTGCAGCAAGGCCCCGGCGGTCCAATCATCGCCGCTGCGTGGGCCGATCCGGTTGCCAACTGAATTCGGCTCGCAGCGACACATGAAAAAGCCCGGCGAGGGGGGCGCCGGGCTTTCGCAGCTAGGAGAACATCTCTAGTCCTGGGGTTGGACCGGAGAGCGGGCACTGAAGTTGCCGCCGGTCCTCCTCGATCGCGACCCCGGTGGCTTGGGGGGCTGATTGGTCCGGGGCCAGCTAATCGGGGAAAGATCGGCGGCAACGAAATACAATGTGCACTCTGTTTGCGGCGCTTCCAGGTTCGAACCACGTCGCCATCGCGACGTTTGCGGGTTATTTTCGAGACGAGCATTCCGGCAAACACTGCGGATCGGAGCGTTATGCCGGCGCTATTGCACCTTGCGAACGACCTTTCGTGAGCGTCATGCCTCGCATTTATAGCCGAAACACCAATATGTTGTCGCGTAGTGGTAGATGACAAAAGTCCGCTGTCAGTTGGAAAACGCACGTGATGCCTCAAGCCGGGACGATCGACGCATTCAAGTTCGACAATAGTTATGCGCGCCTGCCAAGCCGCTTCTTCGCGCGGCAAAGGCCGACGGCAGTCGTCACGCCACGTCTCATCCACCTCAATGAGCCATTGGCGCGTGAACTGGGCCTTGACCCGGTCATGCTGGCGACGCCCACGGGCGCGGCGATCCTCGGTGGGAACGAGACGGCCGATGGCAGCGAAGCGATCGCGATGGCGTATGCCGGCCACCAGTTCGGTAACTTCGTACCGCAACTCGGCGACGGCCGCGCGATCCTGCTCGGCGAGGTGATCGACGTGCACGGTGTCCGCCGCGACATCCAGTTGAAAGGCTCCGGTCCGACACCGTTTTCGCGCAACGGCGATGGCCGCGCCGCGATCGGGCCAGTGCTGCGGGAGTATATTGTTGCGGAGGCGATGGCGGCGCTCGGCATTCCGACAACGCGCGCTTTGGCGGCCGTCGCGACCGGTGAAAGCGTGTACCGTGAAGCACTGCTGCCTGGGGCGATCCTGACGCGCGTTGCCGCGAGCCACATCCGGGTTGGCACGTTCCAATACTTTGCGGCACGTGGAGACACCGACGGCGTTCGCGCACTCGCCGATTACGTAATCGAACGGCATTACCCCGATGCCGCATCCACCGGCAATCGATACCGCGCGTTGCTCGAAATGGTGATTGCCCGCCAAGCCGCCCTCGTTGCTCAATGGATGATGATCGGTTTCATCCACGGCGTGATGAACACCGACAACATGTCGATCGCCGGCGAGACTATCGACTATGGTCCGTGCGCGTTCATGGATGCGTACCATCCGGACAAAGTCTTCAGCTCGATCGATCGCGCGGGGCGGTACGCATACGGCAACCAGCCTCGTATCGCCCAGTGGAACTTGGCGCGCCTCGTCGAAACGTTCCTGCCGATGCTCGCCGACACCGAGGAGGCGAGCCTCGCCGAAGCACAATTGGCGATCGACACCTTCGCGCCTCGTTTCCAGGAGGCCTATCTCGCCGGCATACGCCGCAAGCTCGGCTTGTTCGAAGCGCGAGACGGCGACTTGGCGCTGAGTCAGGATCTCCTCAACCGGATGGCGTTGAACGAAGCGGATTTCACACTCACATTTCGGCGGCTGTGCGATGCGGTAGCAAATCCCGAGGCTGATGCAGCCGTGCGCAACTTGTTCAACGATCTCCGCGGTTACGATGAGTGGGCAGTGTCGTGGCGCGAGCGTCTTGCCAGCGAAGGCGGCGATGCAGATGCGCGCCGCACGATGATGCGATTAGCCAATCCAGCATTCATTCCGCGTAATCATCGCGTCGAAGAAGCGATCGTGGCCGCGCAGACCGACGATTTCGCGCCCTTCGAAAGGCTGGTGCAAGTGCTGGCCAGTCCCTACCAAGATCGACCGGAGCACGCAGCCTATATGGATCCGCCGCGCCCGGATCAAGTCGTCCGGCGCACGTTCTGCGGCACGTAACCGGTGTCGTGGCTTAGCACTGCTTTGCCATCGCGGCCCGGGTCGAGGCGCCATCGCGCCGCGCCACCCGGCGACGCAGCTGAGAACTAACTGCAACGGCCGCGACCCGGAAGCGTGAAGCCTCGTCGTCGACTCCATTCCAGAATGCACCACATTCCACCATTCAACTCCGTGTACACCTGTTCTGACGACGCACTTCATATCGTCACTTAACCCATAGCGAACGGTGCCCCCCTGCTATAGGCTTGCCCTCAAGTGCGCCGGCGAAACGCGACAGAGCGCATCCGAAATGAATGCCAACGGGGGGAACCCACATGACTTCGCGCAAGACCGGCGCCATCAAATCCAAGAATCTCAGCCGCCGCACTGTGCTCGCCGGTTCCGCCGGAATGGCGGCGATCCTCGCCTCCGGCCGCGCACCGATTTTCGCGCAAACCGCACCGAAAAAGCTTGTCTTTGCCCACATCAATGCCGTGCCGGAATCAGCCGCTGTCGCCTTCACCTGGATGGCGAAGGAAGTCGGCGAGCGCTCCAAGGGCGCGCTCAACATGGAATTCTTCGGCAAGACGCTGATCCCGCAGGAACTCGAGATCATGAATGCGGTGAAGTCCGGCAACATCGCCATGGGCTGTCCGGCCGGCGCTGCGGCTACCGTTTTCCCAGAGATGGGCGCGCTGCTGGTGCCCTACCTCGTCAAGGATTACGCCTCCGCCTATGCCATGTTGAACGGTAAGATCGGCGATGACCTCGATGCGATCATCCAGGACAAATACAAACTCAAGACCATGTGCTGGTTCGACTACGGTTTCCGCCACTTCTGGACCGCCAAAGCGCCGATCGTCGAGCCGAAGGACCTGCGTGGCAAGAAGATCCGCGTCCAGCAGGCCAAGGTATTCGGCGATACGATCAGCGGCCTCGGTGGCAATGCCGTGCCGATGGCGTGGGGCGAAGTCGTTGCCGCAGCGAAACAGGGCGTGATCGACGGCGGCGATCTGCCGATTGTCAACTTCGAAGCGTTGAAGATCTACGAGGTGTCGAAGTTCTGCTCGATGACGTTCCACAATTACGGGCCGAGCAATGCTGTAATGAACCTCGGTATCTGGAACGACCTGTCGGCCGAGCACAAGAAGCTGATGCTCGATCTCAGCCGCGAGGCGCAAGTCAAGATTCGCGAGATGACCGAGAGCGTCGACAATTTCGCCAAGGCGAAGGCACTGCTCGAGCCGCGCGGCATGACAGTGGTCGAAGCCAAGGTCGACCTGTTCCGTGACGTTGCCAAGGAAAAGATCTGGCCTGCTTACAAGAGCCAGTACGGCGCGCTGTGGGACAAGATCGAAAACTTCAAGGCGTAGGCTAGTTTGAGGTGATGCACCTCTTTCTTCTCCTCCCCCTTGAGGGGGAGGAAGACGCGGTCGATTTTTTGCTCTTCAGCACAAAATGAATCTTACCGCGTCAGGTGGGGGGTATGCTCCAACGAGTCCTGCTGTTCCGACCCCCTCCCCCCACCCCGGCCCTCCCCCTCAAGGGGAGAGGGAGGGAAGGATTGGGACGGGTTTAGAATCGCGCAATTTCTTTTTTCAAGTGCTCTTGCCGACCCAGGTCCCTGCCCCATGAAAACCCTCGAACGCATCCCGCAATTCGTCGTCACCGCGCTGATCGTGCTGGCGATCGTCAACCTGCTGGTGGGCGTGGTGCTGCGCTATGCCGTCGGTGGTCTAACAAACTATATGGATTGGGATCCCGTGCCATTTACCTGGGTCGAAGAAGTCGGCGAAATATCGCTGGCCTGGCTCACCTTCATCGGCGCTGCCATCGGCATTCGCAGCCGCTCGCACTTCACGCTGTATGTGATCACACCGCGGCTGACGGCGAGAACGCGACGGATCATTGAAATCTTCAATCATCTGCTGATCGCGGGCTTCGGGCTGCTGGCTGCCTTCCACGCGATCAACTTGTGCCGGCTGAATTGGTCGTTGGCGACGCCGGGACTGCAGATCAGCCTGGCTGTGCTTTACGCTTCGGCGGTCGTTGGCGGCGCGCTGATCGCACTCTATGCCGTGTCGATGATCATTGCGCCAACGGCACAAGAATCTAATTCTGGTCACTGAGGTTCATCGATGCTTCTACTAGCGGTCGCCGCCATTTTTGTCGCCATGATCTTGTTGTCAATGCCGATCGTCTTTTCGCTCGGCGTTGCGGGCGTCGCAGGCCTGTGGCTTGGCGGCTATCCGATGCAGCAACTATCCTCGGCGCTGGTGTCGGGATCACAGAGCTGGGTGCTGCTCGCCATCCCCGCCTTCGTGTTCGCTGGCGGCCTGATGGAGCGCTGCGGCATGAGCCACGCGCTCGTCGAGTTCGCGCGCGCCCTTGTCGGCTGGGTCAAGGGCGGACTCGGCATGTCGGTGATCGTCGTCGCGTACTTTTTCTCCGACATTTGCGGATCGAAGATGGCCGAGGTATCGGCGCTCGGGTCGTCGCTGATGCCCCCACTCACCAAGGCTGGCTACAAGCGCGCCGAGTCGGCATCGATGATCGCGGCTGGCACGGCGATGGGCATGCTGGTACCGCCGGCGATTTTCATGATCGTGATCTCGCAGGTGACGAACACGTCGGCGGTGACGCTGTTCCTGGCAGGATTCGTCCCGGCATTCGTGATCATGCTGTGCCTGATGGCGCTCGTCTACATGCGGGCCCGCAAGTACGACTGGCCCGTCGATGCCAAACCCTCGGTGCGCCGGATCGGACGGGCGGGGCTCGATGCCGCGGTGCCACTTGTCGTGCCCATCGTGATCCTCGGCGGCTTCTTCTTCGGCATAATCACCGCGACCGAGGCAGGTGCGGTTGTTGCCGCCTACGCTTTCTTCGCCGCCAAGCTGTACTACAGAAACGTCTCCTGGTCCGAGATGGGGAAGATCGCCTACGACAGCGCAATCCTTACAGCAGCCGTGGTCTTCTTGTTGGCCGTGGCGTCGATCTTCCAATACCTGATGGGCGTGCAAGGCGTGCCGAAATTGATCGGTGAAGTGCTGGCGCCACTCAAGGGCCACCCATGGCTGTTCCTGTTCACCACGGCGTTCATCGCCATGTTGTTCGGGATGGTACTGGAAGGCTTGCCCGCCGCCGTCGTGCTGATCCCCGTCGTATTTCCGATCGCGGAGGAAATGGGCATCGATCCCATTCACTTCAACATCGTGCAGACCGCCGCTGTCGGCATCGGGCTCTTTCTGCCGCCGATGGGGGTAGGGCTGTTGATGGCGCTGAAGTTCGCCGACCTGACGGTGGCGCAGCACTTCCGCACATACGTGCCCTACATCTGCGCACTGCTGATCGGTCTGTCGATCATCATCTGCGTGCCTGAGATCAGCCTGACGTTGCCGCGCCTTGCCGGTATGATCAAGTAGCGGCGGCCTCGCTAAACCACGAGGCCGGTCGTCTCGTCGATCATGTGCATATTGTTGAGGTCGGCCGACAGCTGCATCGGCGTGTTGTCACGCGCGCCAGCATTCGGGTTCACGCGGCCGCAAACTTCCTGGTTCTTGATCTTGAAGTAGACGAGCGTTTCCATACCCATCGGCTCGGTCACATCGAGCGGCGCCGTAAATTGGACGACGCCCGGTTCAGCGTGTGAACGAACTTCGGCGATGTGCTCGGGCCGCAAGCCGAGCAGCATCTTGGGCTTGCCAACAAGCGAGCGATATCGCGCCGTCTTCGACTCCGGGATTGCCAGTGTGAGCTCATCGGTTAGACGAACCGATAGCTTGCCGCCCGCCTCCTCGATCAGTGCCGGGATGATGTTCATCGCCGGCGATCCGATGAAACCTGCGACAAACAGGGTTTTCGGTGAATGATACAGCTCGTTGGGCGGACCCACCTGCTCGATGCGCCCATGGTTCATGACGACAACACGGTCGGCGAGCGTCATCGCCTCGATCTGGTCATGCGTAACGTACACCGTGGTGGTGCGCACCTTTTGATGCACGCGCTTGATCTCGGTGCGCATCTGCACGCGCAGCTTGGCATCGAGGTTCGACAGCGGCTCGTCGAACAGGAACACCTTTGGGTTGCGGACGATCGCCCGCCCCATCGCAACGCGCTGACGCTGGCCACCCGAAAGCGCTTTCGGCTTACGATCGAGCAGTTCGGTGATGTCGAGAATGCGCGCGGCTTCATCCACCCGCACCTTGATCTCGGCTTTCGGGAATCGCTTGAGCCGCAGCCCGAACGACATGTTCTCGGCAACGGTCATGTGCGGATAAAGCGCGTAGTTCTGGAACACCATCGCGATGTCGCGATCTTTCGGCGGTACATCGTTGACGACTTCGCTGTCGATTGCGATCTCGCCACCGGAGATGTCTTCGAGCCCCGCGATCATGCGCAACGTCGTCGACTTGCCGCAGCCGGACGGGCCAACGAGTACGACGAACTCCTTGTCGGCGATGTCTAGGTCTATGCCCTTCACGGCCTGGACGCCGCCTTCGTACTCTTTGACAACCTTGCGAATTGAAACTTCTGCCATTTGTGCCCCGAACCTCGTCAAATTAGCCCTTGGTCGCACCGGCGGTGAGGCCGGCCACGTAGTAGTCCATCAGAAAAGCGTAGATGATCAGGGGCGGGGCCGCGCCGAGCAGTGCGCCGGTCATGATCTGCCCCCAGTTGAAAACGTCGCCCTTGATCAACGAGGTGATGATGCCAACCGGAAGCACCAGCTGATCGATCGAGGTGGTGAAGGCGAGCGGGTAGAGGAATTGCGCCCAGGACACGGTAAAGGCGAAGATGGTCGCGGCGATCAATCCGGGGAAGGCGACGGGGATGAAGATCTTCGTCATCGTCTGGAACCAGCTCGCACCGTCGATGATGGCGGCTTCATCCAGCTCCTTCGGGATCGATGCGAAGTAACCGATCATGATCCAGGTGCAGAACGGCACGGTGAGCGTCGGATAGACGAGCACTAGAACCCACCAGCGGTTCATCAACTGGATTCCGGTCCAATCGTTGACCGTCGCGAACATCTTGAACAACGGGATGAACAGCAGCGTGTCCGGGATCAGGTAGGTGAGAAACACGCCGGTGGCGAGCGTCGTCGATCCCCAGAACTTCATGCGCGCGAGAGCAAAGGCCGCCGGCACCGAAATCAGCATCGTCAAGGTCACGACCAGGATCGATACCATCGCCGAGTTGCGAAAAAAGATCTGAAACTGGTTCGATGTCAGCAGCTCGACGTAATTGGACAGCGTCGGATTGAAAATCCACCACGGGTTGGTCGCCGCCGAGATCTCCGCGCTCGTCTTCAGCGACGTAATCAGCATGTAGATTGGCGGTAGCAGCGAGAAAGCCGCGAATATCGTCAGGAAAAAGTACGACCATCTGAGCGCCCACGTTCGGTCCCGCTGCATACTGCCGTACTTCGTCGAGCGGCGTGGACCGCTCTTGTCGATCGAGGGTGGATTGATCGTCGATGCGTTTGCCATCAGCCTTCGTTCCCACGCTTGTTGATGTCACGCAGAATGAATATCGCGGCGACCGCTAGGATCGGCACCATGAACAACGAGACGCTGGCGCCGAGCGGAATATCGCCGCCCTCGATGCCGAGCCGGAACGCCCAAGTCGCAAACAGATGCGTGCCGTCGAGCGGACCACCGGCCGTCAACACCCGCACGATGTCGAAGTTGGCGAAGGTCACGATCAGCGAGAACAGTGTGGTGATGGCGATGATGTTGCGCATCATCGGCAGCGTTATGTACCAGGTGCGCTGCCACCAGTTCGCGCCGTCGATCTGGGCTGCCTCGTAGAGCTGTTCGGGCACGGACTTGAGGGCGGCCAGGTACATGATCATGAAGAATGGCGCGCCGTACCAGACGTTGACGAGAATGACGCAAAAGCGTGCCCAAGTGGCGTCGCCGGTCCAGGGAATGGGGCCGATACCGAAGTAGGCCAATGTATAGTTGAACGCGCTGTAGGACGGGTCGAACAGCCATAGCCAAGCAAGCGTGCTCATCGCTGGCGGGATTACCCACGGCACCAGCAGCATGCCGCGCCATTTGCGCTGGCCCTTCGCCGGGATGTTGTGGACGAAATGCGCGACGATGAAGCCGATCAGCGCCTTGAAGATCACCGCTGTGATCGCAAACAGGCACGATTGATAGACAACTTTCCAGAACGTCTCGCGCTTGAACAGAAACTCAAAGTTCCCCAGCCCGACGAACCGCTCCATCGTCTTGTTGAGGGTCGCCAAGTGCAGCGAATAGAATGCCGGGTAGATCACCAGCACCGATATCAGAACGATCAGCGGCAGCGTCATCCAGAACGCGATCGTGGACTTGCGCTGCAGGAACTTGGTCATGCCCGAGCGAGGTGGCGCACGACGTTTCGTCCCGGCCGTATCAGAGCGCTGCAGCGTAGTGTCGACCATCATCGACCTCATAAGTCAGACAAACATCATAAGTGGAGGACGCGAACGAGGCAGGCGCGCCCCGTTCGCGTCGATACTCATCGCAGATTGCCGGTTACCCGCGCATGTAGCCTTCGCACTCGCCCTCGGCCCACGTGAGCGTCTTCTCCATGGCTTCGCCCTGATGGAAGCGGACGCACATCTTTGTGAGGATCGCTTGCGTGTAAACCTGCTGCGCAATCTTGGGCGGAGCAGGTGATGCCGCAATCGACAGCGTCTGGTGATTGTGCGGGTTTGGATAATGATAGAGCGTACCCTTCGGAGGCCCCTCCTCTGCCCAGGTCTTGAAGGTTGTCAACTTTTCGAACGCCGGCAGATCGTAGCCGCCACTTGCCGCAACCATCTTCTCCGCCGACTCTGGCTGCGACAGGTGCACCAGCAGGCTCTTTGCCGCCGACTTGTTTTTGGAGAAGTTCCAGATGCCCCAGAAGTAAGGCAGGAACGGCGCGAATCGGCCTTTTGGGCCGGATGGGAAACCGTGCGTCCAGCATTGCTCGGCGACCTTTGGCGCATCGCGCTTGGCAACGGCCCAAGCGCTCGGCGGGTTCATGATCAGCGCCGCCTTGCCCGAGACCAGCATCTTGTTGTTGGAGGCATCGTCCCACGCCGGTACGTCGGGCGGCAGGAAGCCAATCAGCTTCTTGTAGAACTCGAGCCACTGACGCACGGGATCGGTCTTCACCGTGATCTTGCCAGATGCGTCAATCAGCTGGCCGCCGAAGGCCAGGAGGAACGCGCCAGCCGTGTCGACCGAGTCCGTGGTTTCGCCTAGGCCGATACCGAACGGGGAGCCAGCCTTCTGGCACGCTTCGGCAGCCTTCAAGAAAGTCTCGAGCGTCCAGTTGTCAGCCTTTGGTGGGCTACCAGCGGGATACATCGCCTGAATGTCGATGCCGGCGTGCTGCTTCAAGAGATCGATACGGGTGCACGGACCTTTGATTTGACTGCCGACGGTCGCAGGTACGGCCAGCCACCTGTCGCCAGCCTTGCCGAGATATTCGACGGTGCCGTTGACCTTGCCGTTCTGGGCGATCAGCGGTTCCATGATGTCGTTGACGGGTTCGAGCAGGTTAGCCTGGGCGTGCGGCCACCAGGTCGGGAATGCCAGGATGTCGTGACCCGATTTGGCCTGCGCTTCCGCGGCGATGGTCAGCAGGTTCTTATTGCCCTGGCTAGGGATGAAATCCATCGTGACGCTGACTTTTTCCTTCTCGGCCCAGGTGTTCACCAAGGCCTTCGTTGCTTCGTTCGCGTTGGGAACCCAATGGTCCCAAAAACCGATGGCCAAGCTTCCGGCCGCGCTGGCAGTTCGCACATAGGGCATCGCAATCAGCGTACTGGCGGCCGCGCCGGTGGCAACAAAGCGGCGGCGGGAGATGTTCTTTTTCGGGTGTAGAAACGTTTCGGGCATGGGTATTCCTCCAAACGAGACACATTAGATCCCTTACCGTGGCCCTTATTTTTCGCACACCTTCGAGAGAAAGTGCCGTTTGGCCTGCGGTACACATTTTGTCCTGGGCAGCGGGCTGCGGGACGAGCCTGCACAGTAGATCGCAACTTGGCGCGACATACTAGCGCCTGTGTGACCCTCGAATGTCGATTTGGTGCGCTGCAGCATGCTGAGCTGGCAGGTTGAAGCTCGTTTCGCGATGTCACCAACGTTCGTCGATTAGCGATAATCCGCAATCGCTCACAATCGCCGTTCTTTGCCTGCTAGAGTGCGGCTGAGGGGTGCTTCAACTGATCGGAACTCACATGGCACCAAGTAAAACCAAGTCCACCGCAAAGACTAAGTCCACGGCAAAGGCCAAGACTGCAGCGAAACCGCCATCGAAGCGCAGCAAGGTCGTCGAGAAAAAGGTGGAGGCCGCACCCGAGCCCAAAAAGCCGGCGTTCGCGGTCGGCGACAAAGTCTCGCACAAGCTGTTCGGCCTGGGAAAAGTGCTGAGCCTGCGCGACGACAAGCTGTCGATCCAGTTTGGCAAGATCGGCACCAAGGAGATTCTGGCCGATTTCGTCTCGGCGGCCTGAGACGGCTACTCCTCCGGCAACTTCGGCTTGTTGGCGAAGATGCGCCGGGAAAGTTTGCCAGCACTGCGCCGTTTCGAGTGCGCAACGTGCGCGTGCGCCGAGTTGGATCGCTCTTCCTGGCGCAGCTTTTCGAAACGCTCCAAGCGAGATGGATCGAGCGTGCCTTGCCCGATCGCCGCGCGGATAGCGCATCCGGGCTCGTTGCCGTGCCGGCAGTTCGAAAATCGGCATTGCTTGGCGATGGCCGCCACATCGTCGAATACGGCGTCGATGCCGCTCGTCGCGTCGACGATCTGAAGCTCGCGCATGCCCGGTGTATCCATCAGCCAGGCGCCCGACTGCAAGCGATGCATCGAGCGGCCCGATGTCGTGTGCCGTCCACGCGCGTCGGCATCGCGAATGCCTTGTGTATCCTGCACGGATGAACCCATCAGACTGTTGACGATGGTCGACTTGCCGACGCCCGAAGACCCCATGAGCGCAATCGTCTGCCCCCGGCCGAGCCATGGCTCAAGCTGCTGCAGGAAGGCGACGTCGCGCGCATCGACCGTCATCACTGCGAGACCTGGACGAATTGCGCGGGCTTGCTCGACATAAGCAGATGCGTCGCCGACGAGGTCGGTCTTGGTGATGATTATGACCGGCGTGACCGTCGCTTCCTGTGCAAGTGCCAGATACCGCTCCAGACGCGCGACATTGAAATCCCGGTTGGCCGAGGTCACGAACAGAACCGTGTCGACGTTGGCTGCGATCAATTGCACCCGCGCGGTGGTGCCGGCGCTGCGGCGCTTGAACAGGCTCACACGCGGATAGATCGCCAAGATCCGGTGGGTGCCGGCATGCAGTGCCAGCCAGTCGCCGGTCGTTGGCCGGTTTTCCTCGTCGCCGTCCTGCCTCGGTTGCCACGCGGGCATCGGAATTCGTCCAGCGAAACTTGGGCCGGCGACATCGAGCGCGTCGCGGTGGACGGCCATCACCCGAGCTTGACGGACATCGGCGCGCTGCGCATCGTCGATCGGCAGGCGGCCGTGTGCACCGTCGAAATGATCCGACCAACCGTAGTCCTGCAGCGTCATTTCATACATATCGGATACGGAACGTCTGCCTGCGGCGGCACTCTTCTCTGTCGTTCATTTGCGAACATGTAGCCGTTCGAGCTGCGCGCTTCAAACGAATTGGTGCTTGCGGAGTTGGGAACAAGCTCCAAAACTTCAGTTAGATCTGCGGGTTGCGTGCGTTTAGTCTAACGTCTGCCGCCGAAACACCATGGCTCCGGCATGAGCTGACGATTTCGAAGAATATTGCCTAAACCATCTTGTGTTTTCATCGGCAACGGACCACATGTACGTATCGATGGCGATAGAATGGTTTTGCCTTGCGTGCCCGTCACATGGGGTAACAACTAGTCAGACTCGAAATATCGATTGGTCTCTCCGGCGCGATGCTGGAAACATATAACGTATACGCACAAAGGTGATCCATGGCTAAAGGTACCGTCAAGTGGTTTAACGCCCAAAAGGGCTTCGGTTTTATCGCCCCCGATGATGGCGGCAGCGATGCATTCGTTCACATCAGCGCAGTCGAGCGCGCAGGGATGGGCGAGTTGCGTGAAGGTCAAAAGGTGACGTTCGAACTCGTTTCGGACCGGAAGAGCGGCAAGATGTCTGCCGACAATCTCAAGGCTCTGGATTAATTATCTAGATGCGCCGCCGCGGCCTTGCAAATGCAGGTCCGCGGCGGCTTTTTTTTGACCATGCGGCCTCGCTTCGGGTTTCATTGCTTCTCGAAACCTACCTGCTGATCAACATGCAAGCGCTGTTGCGCCCAGCTCTGCCCGCTGCCGAACCAGCTCGCCAATTTACTTTGGCGATTGGTATCGATCGAAACGGTCGCCGTCACTCCTGTCCGTAAGGGCGGTCCGTTGACGCGAGGCAATAGACGCAAACGCACTGGCAGCCGCTGTACGACTTTCACCCAGTTTCCACTCGCGTTTTGCGGCGGCAGAATCGAGAACTCGGCACCGGTTGCCGGACTGATGCTTTCGACTTCCGCCTCCCACTCGATATCGGGATATATATCGATCACCACCGTCGCCTTCTGCCCCGGCCGAACGTGTGCGAGATCGGTCTCCTTGAAATTCGCTTCGACCCATGGTGGCGAGGCAGCCACGATCGCGAACACCGGGGTCGCAACCTTGACCTGTTCGCCAAGCTGTATTTTGACATTTACTGGAATGCCCGCGACCGGCGCCCGAACCGTGGATCGCGACAGCTCCAGGGCCGCCCGATCCCGCGCCGCCTGTTTATCCCGCACCATCGCGTGCTGCTCTGCCGGCAAAAGCGGATCACCCGCGAGCGATGTGAGCATCTTGGCGATCTTTGCTTGCGCAACCGCCACGTGATCGCGCGCACTGACGGTGTTGCTCTCCGCCTCGTCGAGTTTCGTCACAGCCCCCGCATTGCGTACCGCAAGCTGACGTTGCCGCTGCAATTGCATTTCGAAGTACCCGGCCCGGCCCTGCGCTTCGACCAATTCGGACCGGGCCTCGGCCAGCATCGCCCGAAAATTCTCGACCTGCGTTCGCGCTTGATCGAGCTCTGCCTCCGCGCGAGCGAGCGATAGCCGATAAGGCTCCGGGTCGATCTTGAACAGGAGATCGTCCTTTTCGACGGGCTTGTGATCATGCACCGCCACCTCGATGATTCGCCCTCCGGCTTCGGGCGCGATCTGCACCACGTTTGCCTTGACGTAGGCGTTCTCGGTCGAAACATAACGGCCACTTGCGAGCCAAAAAAGCAGCGCAGCCGCAATGGCGATTGCCGGGACGCCGATAAGCAGCAGCTGACGCGGCGAAACCGCAGCCGAAAACCCACCGCTCGCGCGCCATGCACCCATCTTGCGCTACCGCCTTTTGGCCCAACTCGCCGAAGTTTGAGGCTATATTATTCCCCGCGTACCCGACAGAGCAGGAGCACCTCTCGTTTGGCAATCGACACCTGCGTTCGCCGCACAGGCGCCAGCGCGGCGAACGGGTAAGCTCGGTTCTCGGACGGAGCATCGAAACGCGTGACCACCTCGATCATCGACGACGAACCGGCCATGCAGCTGACGGGCTGGAACCGTGTGCTCTTGCTTATCGTCGTTGTTTCGAGCGGCGCTGCCTATAACGCCGCCACTTTCACAGCGTCTGCGATCCTTCCACAGATGCAGGGCGGGATGTCTGCCACGCAGGAAGAGATATCCTGGACGGTGACATTCAATATCCTGGCGACTGCAATCGTCACGCCGATGACGGGTTGGCTGGTGGCCCGGTTTGGCCAACGCAACATCTTGATCGGCTGTTTGTCGGGCTTCATTGCTGCGACGATCATGTGCGGACTGTCGACCTCGCTTGAGCAGATCATCATCTGGCGGGTGCTGCAAGGAGCGGCGGGTGCTCCGCTGCTGCCGATTGGGCAGACTCTGCTGCTCGATGCCTATCCGCGCCGTCAGCACACGATGGTGATCGCGCTCTTCGGCATGGCGAACACGATCGGGCCCGTGGCTGGGCCGACGTTTGGAGGCTATCTCGCCGAGCACTACAGTTGGCGATGGTCGTACTTCATGGTCGTGCCCCTGAGCGTGGTGTCGCTCATCGGCGTATTCATCACGATGCCGCGCGGCAAGGCCGACCGGCAAAACAGTTTGGACTGGATCGGCTTCCTGTCCTTGTCCATCGCCATCGCCTGCGCCCAACTGGTGCTTTCGCGCGGTCCAAAGCTCGACTGGTTCGAGTCGACTGAGATCATGATCGAGACGTTCACCGGCGTGCTGAGCGGTTACGTCTTTCTGGCGCACAGCCTGACCGCCGATCGGCCATTCCTGAAACTAGCGTTGCTGCGAGACCGAAACTATGCGGTCGGCC
Organism: Hyphomicrobiaceae bacterium; assembly: GCA_031421555.1. Taxonomy (GTDB): domain Bacteria; phylum Pseudomonadota; class Alphaproteobacteria; order Rhizobiales; family Hyphomicrobiaceae; genus JAKFWF01. The sequence goes on from JANOOW010000029.1 coordinate 18,533, forward strand.
TATTGCTCATCATGTTGTTTGGCATGTTGAATTTCACCCCGATGGTTTTACTCCCGCCGTTGCTGCAGAGCCAGATGGGGTTTCCGGACTCGGTGGTCGGCACAATCATCAGTTGGCGCGGCGTCGGCGTTGCGATCGGCTTTTGCATTTCGATATTCACAGGCAAGCTCGATCCGCGCGTTCCAATGATCGTGGGCTTCGCACTTCAGGTAATCTCCGGACTTTGGTTGATGAACATCAACCTCTATTTCAGCGTCGCGGAATTCACCATGAATAGCCTCCTGCAGGGGCTGGCAGTCGGATTGATCTGGGCACCCATCGTCACCGCCGCGTTCTCCACACTCGCTCCACCGGACCGCTCCGAAGGCGTTGCCGTGTTCCATCTTGTACGCAACATCGGCTCCAGCATGTTCATCGCTCTGACAGTATCGGAGATCATACGCGCGACAGGGGCAAACTACAGCCGCATGGGCGAGGGGCTGACGGCCTATAACAAAATGCTGGCGATGCCCGGCGTTGCCGGTGCCTGGTCTATCGAAACGCTGCAGGGCCTGGCTGCCCTCTCGCGCGAGATTGATCGGCAGGCGTCGATCATCGGCTATCAGAACGCTTTCCTGATGTACACGATCGCGTCGGCGTTCGGAGTATTTCTGACGCTCCTCGTCCGCGGTGCACCTACCCAGACGCGGTACTGAGCGAGCGGGACCTATGGCTCGACCAATTTAATATTTTCATTTTGTTTCTACTCGCTGAATCTAAGGCGCGCCCGCCACGTTGACATATAAAGCGTAGAGCGACTGGCTCGATGCCATGAACAGCCGGCTGTTGGCGCGCCCGCCAAAGCATAGATTGGCACAACGCTCCGGCAGCGCGATCCGCCCGATCGGCGTTCCATCGGGCGCGAATACCATGACGCCGTCGAGCTCCGTCTCGCCCATGCCCCAGCCGCACCACAGATTGCCGTCGGCATCGCAGCGCATGCCATCCGGCGTGCCGGGACCAGCGTCGATCAGGACACGCTTGTTGTCGATCCGCCGTCCGCCATCGACAACATCATACGCCAAGATTTTCCGGGTCGGTATGCCGCGCGATTCGACGATGTAGAGCAGCCGTCCGTCCGGCGAAAAGCATAGGCCGTTGGGGCCGAGCACGTCGCTCGCGACGATCGTTGCCGCGCCGGTTTCGCCATCGACACGATAGACGTTCTGGCCAATTTCCGGATGCGATTTGTAACCCTCGTAGTTGCCCATGATGCCGAACGCCGGGTCGGTGAACCAGATCGCGCCGTCGGCGGCGACGACGATATCGTTCGGCGAGTTCAGGCGTTTGTTCTCGAACCGGTCCATGACCACCGTGATCGAGCCATCGTACTCGGTCCGCGTAACGCGCCGACCGCCGTGCTCGCAGGTGACCAGCCGGCCTTGCCGGTCGCGGGTGTTGCCGTTGGCGAAATTCGAGGGGCGGCGAAACTCGCTCACCGCACCCGTCTCGTCGTCCCATCGCATGATACGGTTGTTCGGAATATCGCTCCACAGCAGGCAGCGCTGGTCACCGAACCAGACCGGCCCTTCCGCCCAACGCAGTCCGGTCGCCAGACGTTCGACCGCGGCGAGCTTGATCCAGTACGTCTCGAAACGCTTGTCGAGGGCAGTGATCGCTGGATCTGGATAGCGGGTCGCCGGATGCCAGCCAGCCGAAGCGGCCAGAGCAGGTTGCATGGATTTTTCCATCGTTACTCTCATTGTGGTGCGGGGCTTGATCTGGATGATAGGCCCAATTCGAACGGCAATGTAACCCACGACGGTGCGGCTTTGGCCTTGCACTTTCTCGCCCGTAGCGCGAACATCAGGTTGTCGCGCTCTCTCATCAGGCGCGTGAGCCCGACATGCGTTCCTGCGCCTGGTTCAAGGAGGAACCATGGGGTCGTTCGCTGGCCAAGATGGCCGTGCCAACTCCGCCCGGTGCATTGCACTGGTCGGCCCGTATCTCGCAGGCAAGACGACGCTGCTCGAAGCGATCCTGGCGCGAACGGAAACGATCAAGCGGCAAGGTACCATTGCCGATCATTCCACCGTCGGCGATTCCAGCGCCGAGGCCCGCGCGCATGGCATGAGCGTCGAACTGAACGTGGCCGATGTCGAGTTTCTCGGTGACAAGTTCACCTTCATCGACTGCCCCGGTTCGGTCGAATTCCACGCCGAATCCGTGGCGGCTTTGGCTGCATGCGATGCCGCCGTGATCGTATGCGAGCCAGACGCCAAGCGCTTGCCCGCTCTGCAGGCGGTGTTCAAGCAACTCGAAGATCAGAACATTCCCCGCTTTTTGTTCCTGAACAAGATCGACGTGGCCACTACACGCGTGCGCGACATCATCAAGCTTCTGCAGCCGGCGAGCGCCAAGCCCCTGGTGCTGCGGCAGATCCCGATCTGGGAGGACGGCGTCGCGACCGGGTTCGTCGACTTGGCTTTGGAGCGCGGCTTTGTTTACCGGCCGCACGCGCCATCCGTCGCGATCGAGATGCCGGCCGCAGTGATCGAACGCGAGAAAGAAGCCCGGTTTCAGATGATGGAGCAGTTGGCCGATTACGATGAAGTCTTGATGGAGCGGTTGCTCAACGACGTAGCCCCGCCGCGCGAACAGATCTTCGAGGATCTCGCCCAAGATTTGCGCCAGGGGCTGATTTGTCCGGTTCTTCTGGGTTCGGCCAACAGTGGCAACGGCATCGTGCGGCTGTTGAAAGCGCTGCGTCACGAGGTGCCGCCGGTGGCCGAGACGGCAAAGCGGCTCGGCTTGGAAGCAGCGCAAAGTGTGGCCTGCGTGATGAAGACGCTGCACACGCCGCACGGCGGCAAGCTTTCGATCGCCCGCGTGCTCGCCGGTTCCTTTGCCGATGGCGCAACGATCCACGGACCGGAAAGCGAAGAGCGTATCGGCGCGTTGTACTCCCTGCTCGGTGCCGAAACCCGGAGGCGCACCTCCGCCAGCGCCGGCGACACTATGGCCTTCGGACGCCTCGATCGGGTGAAGACCGGCGGCATGTTATCCGGCGTGAAAGGTGGAACAGTCCGGCCGTTGGCACTCCCGCGAGCAGAGCCGGTAAGCGGTACTGCGATCGTGATGAAGGATCGCAAGGACGAGGTCAAACTCTCCGCCGCATTGACCAAGCTGTGTGAGGAAGATCCCTCCCTGACCGTGGTGCACGATGCCGAGGCGCATCAAATGCAGCTGCTTGGTCACGGCGAAATGCATCTGCGCGTTGCACTCGAACGGCTCAGCCGGAAGTACGATCTCACGGTCGAGCGGCAACCGCTGCAGATCCCCTATCGCGAGACGATCGGCGCCAGCGCGACGATTCGAGGGCGGCATAAGAAACAGTCCGGCGGGCACGGCCAGTTCGGTGATGTCGTCATCGAAATCGTACCTTTGCCGCGCGGCAGCGGGTTCACGTTCGACGACCGCATTGTCGGTGGCGTCGTGCCGCGCCAGTATATCTCGGCGACCGAGACCGGCATTCGCGATTATCTGAAGTCCGGTCCACTTGGCCACCCGGTCGTCGACCTGGCGGTGACGCTGATCGATGGCAGCACGCACAGCGTCGATTCCTCGGACATGGCCTTCCGGCAAGCCGGTCGCATCGCCATGGCGGAAGGGTTGCCGAAGTGTCAGCCGACCCTGCTGGAGCCGATCATGGCGGTCGAGATTGCTGTTCCCAGTGAAGCCACGCCGCGTGCCAACAGTTTGATCTCGCAACGGCGCGGCCATATCGCCGGGTTCGACGCACGCCCCGGCTGGCCCGGATGGGATGTGGTCGAAGCCAAGATTCCGGCGGCAGAAATGACAGACTTGATCATCGAACTGCGATCGGCAACATCAGGTGTCGGGACATTCGTTGCCAAGTTGAGTCACTATAGCGAATTGACCGGACGCCTCGCCGACAAGGTTCAGTCCAACGCGCGTAGCAAACCAGGGAATTGAAATGCCGCAACAGAATTTGAGAGACAGGGTCCTGGCCGGTGAGCAGGTCCTCGGCTCGATGCTATTCGAATTCTTCTCGCCCGGCGTGGCGCAAATCCTAAAGCACGCCGGCTGCGAGTTCATCATCTACGACATGGAACACACCGGCATCGGGCTCGAGACGATCAAGTCCCAGGTCGCCCATTGCCGCGGCCTCGATGTCGCGCCGATGGTGCGGGTCCCGCGCGGTGAGTACCATTTTCTCGCCCGCGCGCTCGATATCGGTTGCCACGGCGTGATGATTCCGATGGTCGAAAGCGTCGAGCAGGCGGAGTCGATCGTCGAGGCCACCCACTATCCGCCGCGTGGCCGACGCGGCGCGGCGTTCGCCTTCGCTCACGATGATTATGCTGCGGGCGAGCCACTGGCGAAGATGCAAGCGGCTGACGCGCGCACACTCGTCATCGCGCAGATCGAGACCGAGCGTGGCCTTGAAAACGTCGAGGCGATCGCCGCGCTCGATGGCATCGATGTGCTTTGGGTCGGGCACTTCGATCTGACCAACTTCCTGGGCATTCCAGGGCAGTTCGACAACCCCGTTTATACCAAGGCTATCTCCCGCATAGTTGCCGCGGGCCGCAAGCATAATAAGGGCTTGGGGTACATGCCAGCCGGCCCGGCCTTGGCCCGCCAATACAAAAACCTCGGCTTCAACATGCTGGGAGCAGGCACCGATCCCGCCGTACTAATGGCTGGCATCCGCAGCATCCTGGCGGGCGCTACCGATTGAGCGGAGCCGCGTTCATTACGCGCGGCGCTCCGTCGCCTCAAGATTGGCTGCCGCCATGCGGCCCAGAATTTCGATCGTCACCGCCTTCAACGCCTTGCCCGACTCGCCAGGATACTTCGCCTGATACGAGCGGTCCTGGATCTGGAAGCGCGCGGCGTCTTGCAGGGCGGCCATGCGCGGGATCGTTTGCTCGAAGCACAGGTTCTCGGGATTGGCCGCCAGCCAGCGGTGATACTCCTCGTCGGTGGATGAGTGGATGTCCTTCATGTTGACGAGCACGCCAAGGCTCTGCGCAAATCCCATTTCCGGATTGAGCGCCTTGAAGCGCCGGAACACCTCCAGCCCGCAGGTCGAAACATAATCGGCCTTGGTTGGCGAAATATGGAAATCGGCTTCGCGCAGCCAGCTTTCCGTCAACACCGAGAGTCCTGGCGGGCAGTCGAGCAGTACCACATCGAATACCGAGCGCACGCTGCTCAGCAGGCCGGAAATCGCTGCGCGCAAACGTCCGTGCAGGCTCTCCTTCGAGACTTCGCGCTCGAACAGGGTGAGCTGCATATCGCTCGGAATGAGAAACACCGAGCGGGCATCGTCGATGTCGGAGACGCCACGCACCACGAACCGCGGCCACTCGGCGGGTGTATTGTTGAGCACCGACGAGATCAGGAAATCGACCAGCGTCAGGCCTTCGGATTGCAGCTTGTGCAGGTTGCCGGGCGTCATCAACATGGAGCTGACGCTGGCCTGCGAGTCCGAATCTATCACCAGCACGTTTTTGCCGTGGAAGGTCGCCATCGTCTCCGCGATCGCAAGCACGACCGTGGATTTCCCGACGCCGCCCTTCGTATTCATGATGGCGATCGTGTTGCGCATTTATCTTCACAGCCCCGGCACTACGGCCCGTCCCATAACGTCATTCGAGCATATGTCGCGCGGGATTGTGGCACGGTAGTGTGCGCTACCATGCCGGTGCCGGCGCGTGCTTTCGATCGGATCCAGGTCATGCACGAGCGACCGCGAAAAGAAAAGGGGCATACTTGATGCCCCCTCCCTCAACCGGGTCGCCGTGGCGATGAATGCAGTCTTACCAGCCGTGGCCTGAGCGCTGCCACACGTGGCCGCCTTGGCGGGCCAGTACGTGACGCTGCTCCAACGCCACTACCGCTGGGCTATGCACAACGAGCGATCGCGCCGGCCGGGCAACGTACGGTCTCGCAACCCACTGATGAATGGCGGGCTGGTAGACATGATGGGCCGACGCGGGACGCACCAGCACGTGGCGCGCCTCCTCGCGGTAAATCGCCGGCGTGAGATGCGCAATCTTGCCGGCAGGCGTGACCATGACAGCCCGTTCCACGGTGCGCGTGACGGCTGGCGTCGCAACCTTGCAAAGTGTCTCGCGGCCATGCCGATCGTGGCCGTGCTGCCAGGCGACATTGGCCGGCTGGACGACGATGGTCTCATGCACGCGGCGATATTGCGCCGGCACATGCGAATAGGTCACCTGCGCCGGCGCAACCATGACCGGTTTTGCGATCGTGCTGTAGAGCGCCGGCGAGTACCCGGCGTGCCAGCGTCCTGGCTGGACTTCGACACGCGTATCACGCACGCCGATCACGGCTGGCTCGTGCACCACGTGTCTCGACGCGGGCTGCACCACGACTGGCTGGATGACCGTCTTGTAAACGCCGGGCTGGCGAATTTTGGTGTAGCATTCGCCGCCATGCAGGCATCCGCCAGCCAGGGCGCTTGTGGCGCTGAGCAGGATCGCCGTCAGCCCCAAACCCATCGAACGCAGAACTGCTACCAGCATGCTGTCATTCCCTTGCGCCGCCCCGATCGCTGTACTGGGTGAACAGTCAGCCCCAATGATAGAATATACCGCATTTTCAGCGTTCGGAGAACGAGTGCTCGCGTACGTGGTAAATTTGCCGTTCAGCCATTTTCGTTTCGTTTACCACGATCAGGCCGGGACATTCCGCACTGGTATCTGCCGCGGCGCATCGGGGGCATCGAGCAGCCGCGACAGATCCTGCCGGACGGCATCCGCGCGCTGGGTTTCGTTCTCATCGCTGAACGACGTGATGCTCATGCTCAGCATCTCGACAGCGTGTTCCATGCTCTGCGTGTCGCCAGCCCGTTCAGCCATGGCCCACAGCGTCATGCCCAACTCGTGCTGGAGCTCCGCCTTGGTGATCATCATCTTTTCGGCAGTGGCGCTCTTGATCGCGCGGCGGAAAGCTGTTGCCGCCAGATCAAGCAGCAGCGCCTGTCCGCCGCCGGCGTATTCCGCCAGCAAAGCGCGGCCGAGCGTTGTCTCGGCCCCGGTGCGATCGATCTCCACCTTCGATAGATCGGCGAACTGAATGGCTGCCCGCAACCGCTCGATCGCTTCGACGAGCAGCTTCGGATCGCCGCGCAAGGTCGCAGTGCGCAGCAGCATCTGCCCGAACATCGCCGTGGCATTTGCCCACTCTTCGGGGGATTTTTCCTTGTTCAACGCGGCGAGCGCTGTCCGATAGGCGTGGGCCGAGGCATCGAGCATCGGTAGATCGCCGAATGGATCGCCGCCTTGCCACAGCGACTCCGCTTGCAGCAGCCGCATCTCGACGGCATCCGTTTCGCGGTTCTCCGCCGCGTAGGCGTTGGCCGCGATCCCCGCGTGGAAGGCAGCCTTGACGAAGTATTCGACGACACGCTCGCGGTGGGCCAGCATCTTCAAAATCTCGGCGAGGCGCTGCTGGCCTTGCGCCCACTGCACGCCACCGACGAGGTTCGTATCGAGTTGACCCGCCTGATCGTAGACCCGGATCGCTTCGGCAAGCGCCGCGTCGTCGGCGAAGAGTTGGTTCTGGCGGAACAGCGCATTCGCCTGCTGCATCAGGAAGTGCCACTGCAAGGCTGTGTCCGCCTTGGTGAACCCGCGCACGGCTGACGCGTAATGGCGGGCAGCTTTGCGATAATCGAGCCGGATTTCCTCGACGCTGGCGCGAGCCAGCAAGACCTGAGCGGCAAGCTGCATGCGTCTGCGCGCCGCTCCAATATCGGTGTGCGCCAGATGGACCAGGATCTCTTGTGCCGCGGTCAACGTCACGTCGGCGGCGACAAAGGCGCCACCGGCCAGATGGTGTGCTGCGTCAAGCGCCGGCGTCGTGATCTCTGGTGTCCGTTGCGCCAGCGTCACCAGTCGCTCGATCAACTGGGTCAGCAAGAGAAGCAGCTCGGCTTCGAGATCCACCCCGTCCGGGACGCGAGGCGAGCGCGCTGCGATACCGGCTCTGACAGCGGCGATTGCGCTCGGCGACAGCCGGGAAAAAGCGGCATCTGCGGGGGTGCTGCTCGCAGGTGACACCGGGAAGGGATCTGGCGGCGGTGGCGGCGACGCGGCGGCATTCTCCGCGGCCGCTTGCGAATATCCCTCGCCCGACTGCCAAAGATCGGTCCGCAGATATAGATCGATCGCCGCCATTACCTGTGGCAGCACCGAAGGATCTGCGCCGATCACCGAGAACAAGCGTTCCAGCAGAATGAACGCGGTGCCCTCGTCGAGCCCGGCGCGGGCAACGTCGCCAGATACGCGGGCCCGCTCCAAAATCTCCGCTGCGAGCGCCGGAGCACCGCCCGCACTCTGCATTGCGAGGGTAAAACTTTCGGGTGCGGGGCGGTTCAGTTCGACGATCGCTGGAAGCGCGCCTGCGTGCTGCCGTGTCGTCTCGCGGCTGAGACCCGATTGTTGCCAAGCCAGCCAGTAATTCTGCACCATCTTGTTCAGGCTGGCACTGACTTGCGGTCCGCACTCGCGCGATAGTACGTCGATCAAGGTATAGCCCGCATCGATGGCGCCGACGGGCACGGTCATGCCATATCCGCTTGCGGCGGACGTCAAACCGGCTCCCAGCAGACCGACGAGCTCACGTTCCATGCAACGGACTTAACTGGGGCTGATCACGCTTTGGGCAAAGCGGACCCGCGCGCCATGAAATGATACTCGGCATTCGGTTTCATGTCGGTGGCGGCCGCCAGGCGATTGGACATGTTGTAGAAGGCTGCGGTCGCGGAAATATCCCAGATGTCCCGATCGTTGAAACCGGCAGACCTGAGCGCTGCCCGATCCGCATCGTCGATCGCGGCCGGGCTTTGCGTCAGCTTCTCGGCGAACGCCAGCATCGCTTGTTGTTTCGCGGGCAGGTTGGCGGCACGCCAATTCTGCGCGATCAGTTCACCCATGACCGGGTCTTTCGCGCGCTGACGCACAGCTGCACCGTGCGCCGTCAAACAATAGTGACAGGGGTTGATGGCGCTGACGGCGACCGCGATCATCTCGCGCTCAAGTTTCGAGATGCCGCTATCGGCTAGCATCAGGTCGTCGACCATGTCGATGAAAGCCTGCAGTTTTGCATTGTCGAAGGCATAGGCCCGCAACACGTTGGGCACGAAACCTAGTTTTTCCTCGCACTTGTCGAAGTACGCCTGAAGCTGCGGCGTGAGGTTCGCCTGGGGCCCCGGATCGAGAGCGATGACCTTATCGTTGGCATCCGTTTTCATGGGTCGGCCTCCTGGACTGTTTGGCAACGAACGTTTGAAGGATTTGCGGCATGAGACGCAAGAAAAAACAAGGTCCTAGCGCCACACCGATGTTCGAAAAATGGCGCGGCCGGAGCATTCGACGCGCAAGGTCGAGCCGGGCGGGGGTAGTCAACCTCGACCGGCCACCGTACCTTGCAAGATAAACGCTGCTTCGTGAGCAAACATTGGAGTGTGCTTCCTTGGCCCAAGATACTGCCGCCATGAGTACGTCGATCAAGGCTCTGACTGATTTGCTCTTCCCGGATTTGCCAGCAGATGCGCCAGAGCCGCTCAGCCCAGCCTTGCGTGGGGGACTTGCAGCCGCCGCGCTCGGCTGGATGGAAACGAGATCTCCCGGTCAACCGAAAATCAGAGTGCGCACGGTGCGGGACGGCGCCATCCCGCTTGCTGTTCTGGAAGTCCTCAACGACGATATGCCGTTTCTCGTCGATAGCGTCATTGGTGAGGTGCAGGCCCGGGGTTTTGCCGTACGGCTGGTGCTGCATCCGATCTTGAAGGTTCAGCGGCGGCCGGATGGCAGTCTCGATGCCATCGTTGGTCCCGGCAACAGCAATTGGGGCGACGGCCATCAGGAGAGCTTCATCGTTTTGGTGCTCGACGGCATGGCGCCGGAGCAGGCGGCCGAGTTAGCGAAGGCGATTTCTGTCACACTTGCGGACGTGCGGATCGCGGTCGCCGATTGGCAGTCGATGCTGTCCCGTTTCGACCGGGCCATCCAAGCGATCGAGAGCGATCCGCCTGTCGCGCCCGGCCTGCTTTCCGAGACGCTTGCGTTCTGCCGCTGGTTGCGTGACGGGCAGTTCACGTTCCTCGGTTCACGCGCGTATGGGCTCACCGGTAATGGGCTAGTTGCAATCGAAGGCAGCGGTCTCGGCGTCCTGCGTGACCCGAGTATCCATGTGTTGACCCGCGACGGCGATGCAATCGCGATGACGCCGGAGATCGCCAAGTTTGCGTCCTCGCCGCAGCCATTGGTGATCATCAAGTCGAACATCATGTCCCGCATTCACCGGCGGGTTTACATGGATTGCATCGGGCTGAAGACCTACAGCCGCGACGGCGCTATCAATGGCGAATTGAGATTGGTTGGCTTGTTCACGAGCCAAGCCTACACGCAGTCGGCCCGGCAAATTCCGTTTCTGCGGCACAAGGTCGATCATGTCATTTCTCAATCCGGGTTCGCGGCGGGGAGCCACGCCGGCAAAGCGTTCGCAAATGTGCTGGAGACATTCCCGCGCGACGAGCTGTTTCAGATCGGCGAAGACCGGCTGTTGGAGTGGACCCGTGGTATCGTCGACCTGGAATTGCGGCCGCGCGTTCGGGTGTTCGCACGGCGTGACCGGTTCGATCGCTTCGTCTCGGTGCTGGTTTATATCCAGCGCGATCGCTTCTCGACCGCCATTCGCGAGAAGATCGGGCAACTGCTGTGCGAAGCCTATCAGGGCCGGCTGTCGGCGTTCACGCCGTTCTTCCCCGAGGGTCCGCTAGTCCGCGTGCACTTCATCATCGGGCGGAACGAAGGGTCCGTCCAACACGTCGATGTGGCAGCACTCGAAGCGCGCATCACCGATGTAACACGCACATGGGATGACCGGCTCGCAGCCGCCATTAACCGCGGCCAATCGCTGTCGCATCTCGCGCCGAAGTATAGCCGCGCCTTCTCGGCCGGATATGCGGAAACGTTTTCGGCAACCCGTGCGGTGCAGGATATCGAACGCATCGAGCGTCTGTCGCCACAGATGCCGGTCGCGATCGATTTTTACCGCGAACCGGGTGACCCGGACTCACGGGTGCGGGCCGCCATCTACCGCTTCGATCAACCGATCCCGTTGTCCGATCGCGTACCCGTATTGGAGAACCTTGGCTTCTCCGTCATAGACGAGCGAAGCTATCGCGTGCATCCTCATTTTACGGACGGTGCGCGCGAAGTCGCACTGCATGACATGATGCTGGCGACTGCGGACGGCGCGCCGATCGACCTCAGCCACATCGACCAGCGTATGGAGGCTTGCTACCTCGCCGTCATTGGCGGCGAGGCCGACAACGACGCTTTCAACCGGTTGATCGTAGTCGCCGGCGCTGGCTGGCGCGACGTTGCCGTAGTGCGGGCGTATGCCGCCTATATGCGCCAGATCCGTTCGCCATTCGGATTGCGTTACATCGCGGACACGCTGAACCGTCATGCCGGGATGGCTCGGGACCTTATCGAGTTGTTCCACGTGAGGTTCGACCCAGCCCGCGAGATGTCGCTCGAGCAAAGGACGCACCTCGAAGTGCCCATCAGGGTGCGGATCGAGGGTGCGCTCGCCCAGGTGCAAAGTCTGGACGAGGACCGCATCCTACGTTCGTACTTGAACTTGATCAGCGTGACACTGCGCACCAACTTCTACCAGCTTGGCGCAAACAGCGAATTGCCTCACACCATATCCTTCAAATTCGATTCCAAGCTTGTCGAAGGTGCGCCGGAGCCTCGCCCCTTTCGCGAGATTTGGGTCTACAGTCCGCGCGTCGAAGGCGTGCACATGCGCTTCGCGCCGATTGCGCGCGGCGGCATTCGCTGGTCGGATCGGGCGCAGGATTTCCGCACCGAGGTTCTCGGGTTGTGCAAAGCGCAGCAAGTGAAGAACACGGTGATTGTTCCGGCCGGCGCGAAAGGCGGGTTTTTGCCGAAGCTGATGCCGCGCACCGGCTCGCGCGACGACGTGATGAAAGAGGGGATCGCCGCCTACAGGATCTTCATCCAGGCGTTGCTCGACATCACCGACAATATCAAGGATGGCGTTGTCGTGCCGCCCTCGAGTGTGGTGCGGCACGAGCGGGATGATCCGTATCTTGTGGTCGCGGCGGACAAGGGCACGGCGACATTCTCCGACATCGCCAACGCACTATCGATCGAGCACGGCTATTGGCTCGGCGACGCATTCGCGTCCGGTGGATCGGTCGGCTACGACCATAAGAAAATGGCGATCACCGCGCGTGGTGCCTGGGAGAGCGTGAAGCGGCACTTCCGCGAAATGGACATCGACATTCAAACGACGCCGTTTCGTGTGACGGGCGTCGGCGATATGTCGGGTGACGTGTTCGGCAACGGCATGCTGTTGTCGCCCGTGATCAAACTCGTCGCGGCTTTCGATCACCGCGATATCTTCATCGATCCTGCCCCCGATACGGCGTCGAGTTTCGCGGAGCGCAAGCGGCTATTCGATCTGCCGCGTTCGAGCTGGCAGGACTACGACAAGGGAAAGATCTCGACCGGCGGCGGCGTTTTCTCGCGCTCGCAAAAGTCCGTTCCGTTGTCGCCGCAAATGCGTACGCTGCTCGGTGTCGGGCAAGCGGCAATGACGCCGTCCGAGCTGATGAATGCCATTCTCAAATGCGAAGCGGATCTGCTCTGGTTCGGCGGCATCGGCACCTATGTGCGCGCCACCACGGAAGCCGACGACCAGGTCGGCGATCGCGCCAACGATGCGATACGCGTTACTGCTGCCGAATTGCGCGCAAAGGCGATCGGTGAAGGCGCCAACCTCGGGTTGACGCAGCGCGGGCGCATCGAATTCGCGGCGCGCGGCGGCCGCATCAACACCGACTTCATCGATAATTCAGCCGGCGTGAACTCCTCCGACCAAGAGGTGAATATCAAGATCGCGCTTGCACCAGCGCTGGCTTCCGGACGCTTGCCGGCGGCCGGGCGTGGCGCATTTCTCGCCTCGATGACGGATGACGTCGCAGCGGCTTGTCTCGTCAACAACATCCACCAATCGTTGGCGATCAGCGTCGCCGAGCGCAAAGCCGTGCGGGATGCGGGCTACTACGTCCGCTTGATGACAGCCTTGGAAGGTCGCGGGTTTCTCAATCGCAAGCTCGAAGCACTGCCGGCAAATGCCGAGTTGCGGACGCGCGAGGCGGCCGGTCAAGGGCTCACCCGGCCCGAGATTGCAGTGCTGCTGAGCTTCTCGAAAATTGCGCTCGATCACGATATCCTGGCGAGCACCGTGCCGGATCATCCCGCCTTCCAGCCGTACCTGATCGGATATTTCCCGAAGACCCTGCGTGAACGCTTCCCCGATGACATCAAGGCGCATCAACTGCGGCGGGAGATCGTCGCGACCTTTATCGTCAACGCGATGATCAACCGGGGTGGTCCGGCGATGGCGGTCCGGCTCGCCGACGAGACAGGGCGAACGCCGGGCGATATTGCGTGCGCCTTCATGGCCGCTCGTTCATTCCTGGACCTGTCGCCGGTTTGGACCGATTTGCATGCCCTGGGTGGCAAGATCAGCGGCCGCCTCCAGGTCGATCTTTATGCCCGCACGCAGGATATTCTGTTGGAGCAGACGGCGGAAGTTTTGCGCACCGGCGCCGTCGACGATATCGATGGCGTGACCGCGCGCAACAGGGCGACGCTCGCCGCATTGGCCAACAGCCGGATCCTGGTGTTCACTCCCCGCCAACGCGCGCAGCACGACGAGATGGTTGCCGCGCTGATCAACGGTGGCGTAACGGCTGATCTTGCTGCGCAGCTGGCTTTGCTCGAAATGGCGGGTTCTGTCCCGGCATTGACGAAGCTCGTCACGGATAGCGGCAGGAGCGTCGCCGAAGTCGCGCGCATCGGCAACGTTGCCGCCGAGCACCTGCGGGTCGGTGAGCTGAAGGTACGCGCAGGCACGCTCAAGCTCGGGGACTATTACGACCGGCTGGCGGTGAGCAGTGCGATCAATACGCTCGACGCGGCTGCACGCGGCATAGCACGCGACGTGCTGTCGTCGCATCCAAGCGGCGCTGGTGATTTCACTGCTTGGGTGCAAGCCAATAGCCAGCGGTTCGCGCAGGCGAAGTCCAGTCTCGACGAGATCGCGAGCTCCGGCGAGATCAGTGTGTCACGCTTGACGGTCGCCGCCGCACAGGTGCGGGACTTGGCCGGTGGCTGACGTGATCACGACGAATGTTCCTACTATTTCCGTGGTGTTGCCGGTCTATAATGGCGAGCAGTTTATCGTCGAGGCGGTGTCGTCGATCCTTGCTCAGACGTTCCAAGACTTTGAACTTTTGCTGATCGACGACGGCAGCACCGACAAGACCCGCGACCTGCTGCAACCTCTGGCGCGCGACGATGCCCGGCTCATCATTCATGGCGAAGCGCGGCGCGGGCTCGTCGGTGCGCTGAACTTGGGGATCGCGCAAAGCAAAGGCCGCTACATCGCTCGTATGGATGCGGATGATATCGCGTTGCCCGAGCGCTTTGCGGCTCAGGTCGCCTATCTCGACAGACATCCCGATTGCGTGGCGGTTGGCACGTCGATCATCAAGTTCCACCAAGATGGACGCCAAAAGGATTCCGGTGCGCGGCGCGTTCGGGCGTTCGAGCCATCGGCTTTTCCTCCGCTGATCCCGGGCATCGCGCACCCGACGGCAATGATACGCGCCGATGCTCTGCAAAAAGTGGGCGGCTATCGGCCGTACTTCTACAATACCGAGGATCGCGACCTGTGGGCGAGGCTTTGGCAGATCGGCCGCATCCATCAGTTGCCTGAAATGTTGCTGCGCTATCGCGTTCACGCAGCCAGCGTGACACGGCAAAAGCGCATCGATCAGCTCATCAGTCATATGATGGCGGACATGTCGGCGCTGTGCCGGCATCTGGGGCTCGACGACCAACCCCTTCTCGACCGGTCGCTGACGATGATCGATCGCCAACAGGCACTCGACGAATATGCGCAGCTGATCGGCCACCGGTATCCGGTCGAACAGTACCGGTGGTATCACTGCATTCGCAACCGCATGTGGCGGCAAGCGCCGTTCGCCTCGCGTTCCGAGATGATGCTAAAAATTGCAGCCGGTGCCGCGCGGCGGCCGTTCGATCGCGCAGGCTTGAAGCTTCTGGCGGCTGCCATTCGCCATGGTCCGGCAACGCAACGCGCCGAAAAGGCGAGCGAGCTTATCTGCCTTTGAAGTCCGGCTTGCGCTTCTCGTTGAACGATTTGATGCCTTCGATCCGGTCTTCGGTTCCCACGGTCCGGTTGTAGGCTTCGATCTCGAACGAGTA
>JANOOW010000030.1:0-3004 GCA_031421555.1 Hyphomicrobiaceae bacterium
GTTCTCCTTCATCAAGAAGTCGTGTCAGTGGCCGAAATCGATACACGTATTCGATCATTTGGTGCCCTCTTGAAATTCGCTGACAGTATACCAATTCCGTCGCCGTCAAAAGCGGTCGTAATTCATACGATTACGGACGCAAACCAGCATCCCGTTGGCGACGGTCACTAAGGCCCAAGATGTCGGGGCTATGGCGCCGATAGTCTGTGTGCCTTCAAAGCCGGGCAGGCGCACTGAATGGCACTATCGGCCAAAGCCCTTCTGCCTGCCCACGCTTCACCCTCACTTCACCATCTCCCGCACCACCTTCGCAAACCCCTCCGCAAAAGGATTGGCTATCCGCATGCCGGCGACCTCCCTGCCTGCTTGCAGATCCTCCGATACGAACATGCGGCAGTCGGCCTGCAGTGCGGCGGCGAGCATTAGGCAGTCCCACCAGCTATAGCCCGTTTCGTCCTCGACCGCGAACGCGCGTTCCGTGGTTTTCGCATCGAGCGGCGCGATCGTCCACGGCGCCAGAGTGCGGATGTAGGTTCGTGCTGCGCTGACCGGCATCAGGCGGCGGCGCTGAACAAGAACCCGATAGGTCTCATTTAGGCTTTGCGGGCTGAGCGTGAGTGAACGGCTGGCGATCGTCGTCTTCAGCAAATCCGCCGACACCTGCCGCTTTCCCGGATCGGCCGGATCGAGGGCGTAGATCAGTATGTTGGTATCGACGAAGACCCGGCCTGTCATAGATTTCTTCCCGTGTACCGAGGTTGGCGCCGATGCCAGCGAAACCCGCGCCATCGAGGAATTGATCGAGTATCGCGATTTGGTCTTTGCCACGACCCATGCGGGCCTCAAGCAAACTCGCGACGAATGCGGACATGCTGAGATCGGCCTTGGCGGCCTCTACCCGGAGCCAATCGGCGATTTCGTCGCGCAGCGTGATCGTCAGGTTCTTCATGTCACAAAAATAGTGTAACACAGAATCCGTGTCAACTGTCACTCGGCTTCTTTGCGGCAAGCCACTTCTTGAGGTTTTCGGCGATCGCGTTCTGCGCTTTCGACGCGCGATCCCCCAAAGGATGTTTGATCGGCTTTGGTGCCACGGCAGGTGCTTCGCGGGCAGATGCAACAGGTGCCGCAGCATCGGCATCGGCCGTAGCGGTCAGCCGCGCAATTTCGGACTGGAACCGCGCCGTGTTGCCCTTCGCGAGCCAAGGCGCTGCGGTTGCGATCGCGTCGAGCGTGGCGTTGACCCACATAGATTCGGCCTTTGCGAAGTCGCCCAGCACGTAGTGCGTGACAGCATCTTTGGACCCTGGATGGCCGATGCCGATGCGCACCCGCGTGTACTCGTTACCGACGTGCGCACTCGTCGAGCGTAACCCGTTGTGGCCCGCGTTGCCGCCGCCTACCTTGACCTTGAGCCGGCCTGCATCAAGATCCAACTCGTCGTGGAACAGGACGATGCTACCGATATCGATCTTGAGGAAGCGGGCTGCCTCGCCGACCGATCGGCCGCTGTCGTTCATGTATGTTTCGGGTTTCAGCAGCAGTACGCGCTCGCCGCCGACGTCGCCCTCGCAGCACAGCGAGTCGAACTTGCGACGCCACGCGGGAAAGCGATAACGGACGGCAATGCGCTCGACCGCCATGAAACCGATGTTGTGGCGATTGCCAGCATATTTCGGGCCCGGATTGCCGAGCCCGGCGAACAACTTCATAGGGCCAGCCCTTCAAAGGCGGCGATGCGATGAGGTGCCCACCCAGCACACGAAACTTGTTCCGCGTGCTGGGTTTGCGTCGAACTTACTTCTTTGCGGCAGGCTTTGCCGCGGCCTTGGCGGCAGGAGCAGCAGCCGCACCCTTGGCTGGAGCAGCACCAGCCTTGGCTGCGGGAGCGGCGCCCTTTGCATCGGCAGCGGCAGGCGCCGCAGCGGCGGCCGCGGCTGGCGCTGCTTCGGTTTCACCCTTGGACGAGGCACCGGCAATCGTTGCAACCGTGAAGTCGCGGTTGGTGATGGTCGGGCGCACGTTCGCTGGCATGGTAACCGCCGAAATGTGGATCGACTTGCCGATCTCGAGGCCTTCGAGGTTGAACTCGAATGCGGGCGGGATCGCATCGGCCGGGCAGATCACTTCAACATCGTGGCGAACGATGTTGAGCACGCCACCACGCTTGAGGCCGGGCGACAGCAACTCGTTGATGAACTTCACCGGTACCTTGACGCGGATCATGCCATCCGATGCCACGCGCTGGAAGTCGACGTGGACGGGACGGTCCTTGACCGGGTCGACCTGTACGTCACGCGGCAACACGCGCAGCTTGCGGCCGTCGATGTCGATCGAAAAGACCGACGACAGAAACTTGCCCTTGGTCACGATCTTCCACAATTCGTTTTCGTCGAGCGATATCGTCTCGGGGTCTTGTTTATCACCGTAAATTACGGCTGGTATCTTTCCTTCACGACGCACTGCCCGAGCGGCCCCCTTGCCGGCCCGGGGACGCGCCGTGGCTTTCATTTCGATCATGTCAGCCATGACTGTCTCCAATGGAAAATGGGCCGCAAGCCGGCCCGTGCCTAGTACGCCCGGCCTCCAAGGGTGCCGCAGCGCTCTCTCGCGGTCTTTTGCATGAGATGGGCGCTGTATACGGGTCCCTTATCGCTTTTGCAATGCGTGAAGTGCGCTGTGAATGTAGTTCACGTCCGCAGGGAACTGACCAATTTGTCCAATCCGAGAACGATCAGTCCGGCAACCAGCCCCCAGAATGCAGCGCCAACTCCGAGCAGCGTGATGCCTGACGCCGTGACCGCGAAGGTCAATACGGCAGCAAAGCGCGTTTTCTCGGCGTGCAATGCCTGCCCTAGAGCGCCGGTCAGCGAGCCGATCAAGACCAAGACTGGGATTGCCTTGATTAATACATGTGGAAAAGATGCTAACATAGCGACGTTCGTTGCACCTGACGCTGCAACGCCAGCGTATATTGATCCGTAGGCTATACCGGTCATACATG
>JANOOW010000031.1:0-10415 GCA_031421555.1 Hyphomicrobiaceae bacterium
CCAGCGTGCGCTCGTCATCGGCGCGGAGTCGTTCTCGCGCATCCACGACTGGAGCGATCGCGGCACATGCGTGCTGTTCGGCGACGGCGCCGGTGCGGTCGTTCTCGAAGCCCAAACTCAGGCCGGTGGACGCGCCGATCGCGGTATCCTCTCGACGCGAATTCGCTCCGACGGCCGGTTCGAAGATCTGCTGTACGTCGATGGCGGGCCGGGGTCGACCAAGACGGTGGGCCACCTGCGCATGAATGGACGCGAAGTCTTTCGCCACGCGGTCCAGAAAATTTCGGGCGTGATCGAAGAAACGCTGCTGCAGAGTGGATATGCGGCGAGCGACATCGACCTGTTCGTGCCGCATCAAGCCAACAAGCGCATCCTGGACGGCATCGCGAAGAAACTCGGCATTCCGCCGGAAAAGGTCGTCATTACCCTGCAGCACCACGGTAATACCTCTGCCGCATCGATCCCGATGGCGCTCAATCAGGCGTTCGAAGCGCATCGCGTCAAGGAAGGCAGTCTGATCTTGATGGAGGCGATGGGAGGCGGCTTGACCTGGGGCGCCGCTCTCGCGCGGTGGTAGCCATTTGATTTATTTCAATTAAGCAGGCAATTCAGCCGCTTGAAGGCTTGAAGTCGTTGACCGCTCCGCGCTCCGCAAGGTAGCATTGCTTTCAGTACGAAGGGCGCTGGGAGGCAAGACGGGCCATGAGCGGAAATACGCTGACGCGTGCCGATTTGGCGGAAGCGCTCGTAGACCAGGTTGGTCTGCCGCGCAACGAGTCGCAAGATCTAGTCGAACTCGTGCTTGGCGAGATATCGAACAGCTTGGCGCTTGGCCAGCAGGTCAAATTATCTTCGTTCGGTTCTTTCGGCATCAGGGCCAAAGGCGAACGAATCGGGCGAAACCCCAAGACGGGTCAGGAAGTGCCGATCACGCCGCGCCGCGTCTTGGTGTTCCGGCCGAGCAACATCATGAAGGGCCGCATCAACTCGGGGCTCTCGCGCCGCAAAGCTGCCGAATAGCAACGCTTGCGCAACCAAGTGCGGGTGCCCGGCGCTAGGCGCATCGATATCTCGCCAGAATCTCGTACTGTCAAGGAACGGTTCATCGCCCTGATGAGCCGGTCATCCGGCACATCATACGTCGGGCGGAGGTTTAGCCATGGCGAAAGCGCTCGATGCGTTCCGCACCATCAGCGAAGTGGCAACAGAACTGGATGTGCAAAAGCACGTTCTGAGATTCTGGGAGAATAAGTTCCCGCAGGTTCGTCCGATGAAGCGCGGCGGCGGGCGGCGATATTACCGTCCGGATGATCTGGATCTACTGCGCGGCATTCGCTACCTGCTGCATCGGGAAGGCTACACGATAAAGGGCGTGCAGAAACTACTGCGCGAACAGGGGCTCGAGTTCGTCAAGGCGGCTTGGCAGCGTGGCGGGACGGATCTGGCCGCACCTGCGATCGCCGCCAAGGTTGTGCCTGGAAAACCCGGCCGTAAGCCGCGCAAGGCCAAGCCGGATGCTGTGCCAGCGAAGTCTGGCGAAACCGCTCGCAGCGGGAAGACCATTGCGGCGAAGCGGGCTGGTCAGTTGGCCACGCTAGAAAAGCTGCTTGCCGAACTGGAAGATTGCCGGCGGTTGTTATCTGCGTTTCCGGGTGCGATCCCGGCGGACAGCTCTGGAGACGTTTCCCGGGCGGCGCGGTGAGGTGAGTCCGGTGCGCGGTGCTTCGCAACCAAACAGCGCATCTCGCTCCACAAACGTCGAGCTTTGGCTAATTGATTGCGATCAGCACGCCGACGCGCTGGCGCAGATCGAGCAGCAAAAGCGATTGCTGCCGGCGGGTGAGCTTCACCGCGCCGGATTGAAACGCATTGCCACGGATGCACAACGTTGGTTGAGCGGCAGAATTGCTCTGCGCCTGTTGCTCGAAAGCAGGCTGGGCGTGGAGCAAGCACGCGCGGAGTTCATCATCGCGCCAGGTGGCAGACCGTCGCTTGCCGGCAATGCGCCCGATTTCAGCCTTGCGGATTCGAATTCCTGGCTGTTGATCGGCTTGAGCCGTATCGGGCGCATCGGCGTCGACATCGAAACGTTGCGCCCGGTGATGCTATCCAAGGAGCGGGCGGGGCGCTTGGTGACGGCAGCAAACGGCTTGACCGGCGAGCACGCTCCGGCACTTGGCGAAGATGGCATCCTCGCTGCGTGGACACGGATCGAAGCTTTTGCGAAGGCAACTGCAACGTCGCTCGCAGCATGTCTATCGGCGCTTGGCACGGCAGGCCACGCCGGGCATCCGAAAACGCACGGCGAGCTCGAAGCACGTGCGGCACGCATGCGCATTGGAGCCGGTGTAGCGGTAGCCGACCTTGGTCTTCCGGGTGGTCTGCTAGGCGCCGTTGCCGTACCCGTCGCGGCGGCAGGAGCGATGTGGCACGTTGAGGTCATGGATGCGCAGGCGCCGGAGCTTTTTGCGTTTCGGGGCTAGCGTCGGCAAAAGCGTGCTTACACACCCTGTTGACCCCGAGCCTCGTTAGAGGCACAAGTGCGTCCATCGGAGCGTGGCGCAGCCTGGTAGCGCACTTGCCTGGGGGGCAAGGGGTCGCAGGTTCAAATCCTGTCGCTCCGACCAATTTTCATGCGGCCGCTCGGCGTTGAACCCGGCAATGAAGGCATCGAAGCACTCTTGCTGCTGGATGGCGTTGCCTGGCGTACGCGTGATTTCCTGATCGAGAGTGAGTGCATGCGCTCGTGGCGTCCGTCCTGCTGCGAGTGGCCGACCTGATGCGCTCGATGGCGATGCCGAGGCGGAGCCACCAGACCGGGAGCTTGGAGAGATTGAAGCGGCTGCGAATCAAGCCGGCGGCATGCAGCGCCGGGCGCTTGCACTTCGAGGCGAGTGCACGCCTCCCATCTAATCCGTGACGATTTTCCCCAACTTCGTGAGGTGCCTTGACGCGTGGGGAAAGCCGATATGCTATGCGTATCAACGGTGAAACGTGCGTGCGCGCAAGGAAGAGACGACGATGGCCAAGGACGGATCAGAGCTGCCACCGCGCGAGGGCATGGACTTCGACGTCGTTATCGTCGGAGCGGGGCCCGCAGGCTTGGCCGCTGCTATCCGTCTCAAGCAGAAGGCGGCCGAAACCGGTAGCGAAGTTTCCGTCGTCGTCGTGGAAAAAGGTTCGGAGGTTGGTGCCCACATCTTGTCTGGCGCGGTGATCGATCCCATCGGTCTCGACCGGTTGCTGCCCGGTTGGCGGACCCAAGGCTGCCCGCTGCAGACACAAGTGACTGAGGACCAGTTCCTCTTTCTCGGCCCTTCCGGCGATATCCGGCTGCCGAATTTTCTGATGCCGCCGCTGATGAACAACCACGGCAACTACATCGGCAGCCTTGGCGACGTGGTGCGCTGGCTCGGCGAACAGGCAACGGCGCTTGGAGTCGAGATTTATCCCGGATTTGCGGCGGCGGAGATTTTGTATGACGAGCAGGGCCGCGTCACTGGCATCGCCACCGGAGATATGGGCATCGGCCGTGATGGCGAGCCGGCTGACAGCTACACGCGTGGCATGGAATTGCGCGGCAAGTACACGCTGTTTGGCGAAGGTGCCCGCGGTTCGCTGACGAAGCAACTGGTCGCGAAGTTCGATCTCGCCAAGGGGCGTGATCCACAAAAGTACGGCATAGGCCTGAAGGAAGTTTGGGAGATCAAACCGGAGAACCATCATCCGGGGCTGGTGCAGCACTCGTTCGGCTGGCCGCTCGACAACGCGACAGGTGGCGGATCGTTTCTCTATCACTACGGCCAGAATCTGGTTGCCGTCGGCTTCGTCGTGCACCTCAACTATGCAAACCCTTACCTATCGCCGTTCGACGAGTTTCAGCGCTTCAAGACGCATGGGCGCATCGCGCCGACGTTCGAGGGTGGAAAGCGCATTGCCTACGGCGCGCGCGCGATCACCGAGGGCGGTTGGCAGTCGATCCCCGAGCTGATCTTTCCTGGCGGGGCGCTGCTTGGGTGTGCGGCGGGCTTCGTGAACGTGCCCCGCATCAAGGGGTCGCACAACGCGATCCTCTCCGGCATCCATGCCGCCGACGCGGTGTTCGATGCGGTGGGGGCAGGACGCGCACTGGATAAGCTCGATGCATACAAGGCTGCCGTGCTGACCGGTCCGATCGCCGCCGATCTCAAGCGGGTGCGCAACGTCAAGCCATTCTGGTCGCGCTTCGGTACCAAGCTTGGCGTGCCTCTGGGCGGTCTCGACATGTGGCTGAATACGATCATCCCCGGCATCGGCCTTGGGTATACGTTGCGGCATGGCAAGACGGATGCAGCGAGTCTATCAAAGGCCGGGCGCGTGAAGCCGATCGAATATCCGAAACCGGATGGCATTCTGACCTTTGACCGGCTGACGAGCTTGGCGTTCTCCGGAACCAATCACGAGGAAAACCAGCCAGCACATTTGAAGCTGACGGACCCGCACATTCCGGTGGCCGTGAACCTACCGGAGTACGCCGAGCCGGCACAGCGTTATTGCCCAGCGGGTGTGTATGAGATTCTGCGTGATGCCGATGGCCGCCCGCGTTTCCAGATCAACGCCCAGAACTGCGTGCACTGCAAGACTTGCGATATCAAAGATCCCAGTGAAAACATCACCTGGGTAACGCCCGAAGGCGGCGGTGGTCCAAACTATGCCGGTATGTAGGGGCTTCTAATTGGCCAGCGGTTATTGAACCGGCTGGCCCGCCCCTTGTGGACCTGCATTGACGACCGAGTCTGATTGAGCCTGGATGATGCCAGCAACGATAGCGCCGGCGGCATACTCGGCCATACAGCGGTAGCCTAGGTCGTTCAAGTGAAAGCGGTCACTAGCCAGAATCGACTGTTCACCCCTTTGCTTGGATAGATCGGCCATCGCGCTGAAACGATGCACCAGCAGGACGCGCTCTTGACGAGCCACATCTTCGATCGCCTTGATCATCGTCACGTAATGCGCATCGGCAGCCAGCCGCTCGACGTACTGTGGATCGATCAAGACGACGTCGATGTGATTTTTTGCAAGCCACTGTAAGGTCTTGCTCAAGTTCAGCTTGAATTCTTCGACATCCGCGCGTGCCATGGCATCGTTGGTGCCGACCTGCCAGACCACGAGATCGGGACGCACATCGGCAACTTCGCGCTTCATGCGTGAGCAGGCACCGAGGCCCACTTCACCGGGAACGCCACGCGCGACAACATCTACGTCGACGCCTTTGAACAGTCCTTCGAGGTCGGCCTCGAGCCGAACGGGATATGTGGCGTAAGGCGACGACGCACCGACACCGGATGTCGACGACGAGCCGACGGCCAATACCTTGACGATGCGATTTTCTTTGAGAGCCCGGCGCATTTGCCGAAGTGCCGTTCGCCCCTCATGGGCGGGTGCTGTAATGCGGCAGTCGCGCGAATATGGTGGGGGCGACTTGGCGAGCGTGGCGATCTGCTGGTCGACCGTGGCCAGGGCGACCGCCAACTGCTGCGCGGATGCAGCGAGCGGGAACGCAAAAACAAATCCTACCGCGAGCTTGGCAAACGCGTGCGCCATTCGACAAACCATGCGGTTCCTCTCATTCCGATTATCCCTAATACTACCGTAATTGTGTCAACGGTCAAACTACCTCCAACGATGAAGCGAAAAAGTTGTGCACACAGGCTTAACAAAGAACCAACTGCGAACACCGCCAGCGAGTTTCGTCCCAGACTGCAGATCCTGCTCCCCGTCCCCCCGATGTACTTCGAAATAACTGGGAATAATGGATAAAATACGATCACGAGTGCCATCAAACTGATCACACGGGAGGGCGACAGGTTCGTCTTGTCGATCAGGAAAAAAAATCGTGGCTGGGGTACCGAAAGCGGATCTGGATCGAAGCCCCACAGGGTCAAGGCGGTAAACATCGCGGCGAGAATCGCTGCGATTGGAATGCTGCGCTCGGCGATGCGGCGGAACTGGGGACTGTCTTGCGCGCATTCGGCACTCAGAAAGCCCAGAACCAGAAGCAGTTGCCAAGCCAGCGGATTGAAGAACCAGCCCGAGTCCCCAGGCCAGGTCGGCAGCTGCAGGTTCCAAGTCAGGACGATCACATAGAGAATGAGCGACGCACCGAGTGCGAGCAGGCGATTCCTCCGCGCCAGGATCACGAACACGGGCGCCATCAACAGAACGACGACGTACAGCGGCAAAATGTCGAAGAACCACAGGTGATGCGTGAGCAAAACCCACCCGACTGTCGTGCGCACCGGATCGTAAAATGCCGGTCCGGCATTGTGCCACTCGAGGAAGATCGGGTTGTTCCGCAACAGCGAGGTGGCCGCGAGTAGGGCGAGCGCAATGGCGGTCAATACCAACTGCGCCCGATAGATTTCGATCGCGCGTGCGAGCAAGCGGATGAACACGCGGCCGGAAGATTGCGGCGACAGAGGCCCTCCCGTGGCATGGCTGATCGACCAACCGGCCAGGAACACGAACAGTTCTGCTGCATCACAGAAAGCTGCCTTGTGCAGCGTGAAATTGCCGTACGTATTGCCCGGCACATGATCGATGAAGATCATGATAAGTGCGATTCCTCGCCAGAAATCGACGGAGTTGGCGGTGCGGTTCGGCATCGATTGACGTGGTTTTCCGGCTTGGCCGATTAGATCGGAAGCGAAGATCGCGCGGTGGCGCAGGGCTGTTGCGATATGCCGCCCAACCTCGCATAAGGCAATGGGAGCTTTGTGTCTCCAAAGCTGGAGTGATCGTAATGACCCTGTTCAGCCTTGCCGAACTTGAAGCTGCAGCAGCACTCGTGCACGCGGTCATGCCACCGACACCGCAATACGCATGGCCTTTACTGCGCAAGCGCACCGGCGTCGACGTCTGGGTCAAGCATGAAAACCACACGCCGACCGGCGCCTTCAAGGTGCGCGGCGGTATCGTTTACATGGAAATGTTGCGGCGTAAGCACCCGGACGTCACCGGTGTGATATCGGCTACGCGTGGCAATCACGGACAGTCGATCGCCGCCGCCGCCGCTCGCGCAGGGATCAAGGCGGTCATCGTGGTGCCGGAAGGTAACTCGGTCGAGAAGAATGCGGCGATGCGCGCGTTCGGCGCCGAATTGATCACCCACGGTAGCGATTTCGATGCGGCGAAGGCACACGCCGCCGAGCTTGCGGCTACCCGCAAGCTTCATTTCGTGCCGTCTTTCGACGTCAGCCTCGTGCTTGGGGTTGCGACATATGCGCTCGAATTGTTTCGGGCTGCCCCCCGGCTCGCACGCGTCTACGTCCCGATCGGGCTCGGCTCCGGCATCTGCGGCGTGATCACGGTTCGCGATTTGCTCGGGTTGGATACGGAAATCGTTGGTGTCGTTGCCGATGCCGCGCCGGCTTACGCGTTGTCACTGGAGGCGGGCGAGGTCGTTTCAACCAATAGCGCGGCTACATTCGCCGACGGCATGGCCGTGCGCGTGCCAAGCAGCGAAGCACTCGCGATCATACGCCAAGGCGTAAAAAAAATCGTGCGTTTGAGCGAAGAAGAGATCGCCGATGCCATTCGTTTCTACTATGCTGATACCCATAATCTAGCGGAAGGCGCAGGCGCGGCTGCGTTGGCAGGCTTGGTTCGGGATAGGGCCGAGTTGCAGGGCAGCGCTGCTGGCGTAATTTTGTGCGGCGGAAATATCGATAGTGGAACGTTCGGGCAGGTATTGGCTGGGCACACGCCAAGGGTGTGAGGCCGGTTAAAAGTTTTACCCCTCGAACTTCGAGCGAAAGCGGCCATAGAGTCGCCAAACGAGGCGTCTCTTTGCTAGGTTAACGAGTATTCTGGAATCACCCGCGGCTGTTGTCCGCGCGAGCGAGGTGCGATGCGCAGGTTTCCGCGAGTTTTCCCTTTCAGCAAGCTTGGTTTTGACCACGCCGCCCGTTTACCGTGCGCGATACTGATGATTGCCGGTACGCTGGCTGCCGCGATGACACCGAATACGGTTTTCGCTGCGGTCGCCAGTGGCAAGGACGAACCATCGCTCTTGGGAAGCTACCTCGCGGGGCGCCATGCGCGCGGCCTCAACGACACTGCGATTGCCGCCGATTACTATCGCAGCGCGCTGGCCCTCGATCCGGAGAATGAAACCCTGATCGAGCAGGGGTTCCTCATGGAGCTGACGGAAGGCAACTACGCGACAGCCACAGATCTGGCGAACAAACTCGTGAAGTCGTCGAACCAGAACCGCATGACGCGCCTGTTCTTGGGCCTAGTTGAATTCAAGCAGAAGCGGTGGGAGCAAGCCCACGAACATTTCAGCGCGGCAAATTCGGGTCCGATCGGCGAACTGACCAGTGCGCTCGCCCGGGCATGGACGCGCCAGTCGCAAGACAGGACCGATGAAGCCCTGCAGTTGATCGAGGTGCAGAAGCAGGCCGAGTGGGCGCAGTTCTACATGCGCTATCATCGTGCCCTCATTGCCGATATCGGCGGACGGCGCGCCGAGGCACGAGCGAACTACGAGCGGATCTTCAAGACCGACAGCCGCACGCCACGCACGGCGCTCGCATACACGCAGCATGCGGCCAACTCGAACGACCTCAAACTCGCCCGCGCGATCCTCAAAGAACACATGGATCGCAGCGCCTCCGATGGTCATCCGATGGCGATCGCACTACGCGATCAACTGGCCGCGAACGCGCAGCTGCCCCTGCTGGTCGGTAACGCTCAGGATGGCATGGCCGAGGTATTTTATGGCCTTGGCGAAGCGCTGACGAGCGAGGGCGGTGTCGCGCTTGGTGCGCTCTATCTGCAGATGGCACTCTATCTCCGTCCCGACTTCCCGTTTGCCTTGGCCGCGCTTGCCAACGTGCACGAAACGACCAAGCACTATGATAACGCGATCGCAGTTTACGACCGCATTCCGAAGGGCACGCCGCTTGCCGCTTCGATTGACATCCGCAAGGCGGTCAACCTCAATCTTCTCGATCGCGTCGACGATGCGCAAGGCCTTTTGGAAGCGGTTGCCAAGCGCGATCCGTCCGACGTCAAGCCGCTCGATGCGCTGGGCTCGATCATGCGGGCACGGAAGCGCTACGACGAAGCCATCGTCTACTACACCCGCGCCATCTCGCTGATTCCGAAGCCTGAGAAGCGGCATTGGTCGTACTGGTATTCCCGTGGCACCAGCTATGAGCGTGTGAAGAAGTGGCAGTTGGCGGAAGTTGATCTGCAAAAGGCGCTGCAACTTTACCCGGACCAGCCGATGGTTTTGAACTACCTCGGCTACTCGTGGATCGACCAGAACAAGAACCTCAAGCAGGGCATGGGTCTGATCGAGAAAGCCGTCGGTTTGAAGCCCGATGACGGCTACATCGTCGACAGTCTCGGGTGGGCGCACTACCGGCTCGGCAACTTCAAGGATGCAGTGCGCTTCCTCGAGCGCGCGGTCGAGCTGCGGCCGGAGGATCCCGTGCTCAACGATCATCTAGGCGATGCATTGTGGCGCGTCGGCCGCGAGCGTGAGGCCCGCTATCAGTGGGAGCAATCGCTGACGCTGAAGCCCGAGATGGAAGATGCAAACCGCACGCGCCGCAAGCTCGACCAGGGACTGACGGAAAAGCGTGCTCCGGTCGCAACCAAGCCCCGTCAGGTAAAGATCGAGCAGCCGCGCAAGCGGGTTGAAACCAAGCTGGTGCCATCGAAGCAGATCAGTCCGTTTCAGTAGGCGATGATCACCGAAGCCGCACGCGCGAAGGTCAACCTGACGCTGGAGGTGCTAGGGCGCCGGCCCGACGGCATGCATGAACTTGCAAGCCTCGTCGCCTTTGCCAACGTCGGCGATACGCTGACGCTCGATACGTCAAAACCGGTTGGCGTAAGTGTCGATGGCCAATTCGCGCCAACCCTCGCCGGCGAAAATTTGATAACGGTCACCTTGCGCCGTCTCGCCGAAGCCGGGCCACGCTTGCTGCTCGGCCACGTGCATCTCGACAAGCGGCTGCCCGTGGCCGCCGGGATTGGCGGCGGATCGGCGGATGCCGCCGCCGTGCTTCGGGCTGTACGCCGGGCCAACCCCGAGCTTGTTTCGACCGTCGACTGGATGAAGATCGCAGCGGGGCTGGGAGCCGACGTGCCTGTTTGCCTTACCAGCGAAACGGCGTGGATAACGGGGACCGGCGAGATCAATTTGCCGTTGCGAGGCTGGCCGGCCTTAGGTGCGGTGCTGGTCAATCCACTCGTGCCGGCGCCTGCCGACAAGACCGCCCAGGTATTCCGCCGTTTGGCTGCACCTTTGCTCAGCAACGGCCCGAGGCCCGAGCCGCCGGGCTCGGGTCAATCCGCGATCGACTTCATGGCGAGCCGCGGCAACAACCTGGAGCGGGCGGCACTTGCCGTCATGCCGGTCG
>JANOOW010000032.1:0-2487 GCA_031421555.1 Hyphomicrobiaceae bacterium
GAAGCCCAAGATTTCCTTGCGCGGGAGATCCAGAACCCCGCAACGGCCGACCAGTTGGCCGCTGCATGCCAGTCGAGCGAACAAGCCGTACAAGTATTCACGGCCGCGCGTTTGGCGATCGACCTCGACAGCAACGAGGAGAACGAGTTCATGGCCGATCTTGCCACCAAGCTCGGCATCGATAGCAATCTCGCCCAGCACGTCGATGCCGCCGCGAAAGCTCAAACGGCCTGAGCGGATCGACGTTTAGAATTTGAGGGTGTCAGACCTGCGCGCGGTTCGGCACCCTTTTTGTTACTGCACCCGATCGAGCGCGGTTTCGTCGCGCCAGAGTTGAGCTGCCTTCTCGGCTTTCTCGCGGTCGGCGCGTGACAGCTTGGCGACGATGACATCCAGAGCATCGTCGGCGACCTTGCCGTCGCGCGCGAGCATCCGCCATTTAGCGGCCTCGACCAGATCCTTGTCGAGCAGCATGATGCCTTCCGCGTAGACGTTGGCGAGGCGGTTCTGCGCGCCAGGCAAACCCTTGTTGGCGGCCGACTTCAAATAGTCCATCGCGCGCGGCATGTCGGCGTTCAGCCCGTAGCCACGCAACAGCATGACGGCGTAGTCATACTCTGCTTCGGGCATGCCTTGCTCGGCGGCGCGGCGCAGCCAGCGGGATGCTTCGTAGGCGTCGGCTGGAACGCCGTGCCCCTTTTGGTAGAGCGTTGCGAGATCGTACTGGGCGGCCGCGACTCCCTTTTGTGCGGCGAAGGCCAGGTGCTGCGCTGCCCGATAAGGGTTCTCGGGCTTGCCTTGGCCCGACAGGAATAGTTGCGCCAGATTGTAGTTGGCGAGCGCGTGCTGTTTTGCCGCCGCCCGCTCGAACATCTGCCCGGCGGTCGTGCGGTCCTTGTCGACGCCGCGCCCTTCCGCGAACATCACGCCGAGCGCGAACGCCGCTTCGATGTCGCCGAGGTCGGCGCCCTGCTTGTACCAGCGCGCCGCGATCACGGGATCCTTGTTGATGCCGAGGCCCTCGTCGTAGATGCGGCCGACGAGCGTCGCGGCTGCGGCATCGCCAAGCTTTGCCCGCTCGCCGGCAAGCGTCAGGGCGGTGAGATATTGCCCCTGCTCGAAGGCCAGGAACGCAGCATCTTCCGCGGTGGGCGCAGCTTCGTTGCGCGGCGCGGGCGCGCCGATCGGCCCCTTCTGGAAGCGCGACAGCGGATCGCCGGAATGCGGCTGCGGCTTTGCGAGTTTGACTGCTGCGCCAGGTTTGGCCGCAGCCGCTGGCGGCTTTTTCGCCACCGCGGGATCGGCCGCCGACGACCATGAACTGGTTTGCGCGGACGCAACCCCGCTCAGACAAAGCCCGGCCACGGCACAAACTGTTCTCAGGCGCAGCGCGCTCATGCAATGGCCCCTTTTTTGGACGCGGTTGCGAGCGCTTCGCCGATGCTGGCAACGCGCGCGGCACAGCCGGCCGGCGAAGAATTAGCGGGCAAATCGACGCCGATGAAGTCGACCCCCATCTGGGCGAAGTCTCGTGCCGCAGCGGCGTCCGCAACGCCGAACACGACGCACGGCACCTGGAAGATCTCGGCCCACCAGCTGGCAAACTCGGACTGCACATCCAAATCGCCGGCAACAGATGGCTCGAACCCGATGTAGTCGGCGGTTGCTTCGGCAAGCTCCATCGCATCGTGACGCGCCACCTCAGCATCGATCGCAATGCCAGCGCCCACCATAAAGCGCGTGCCGAGGATCTCGCGGGCCTCATCGTAGGCCGCGCGCAACCCCGGCGACCACGGCAGATGGACGCCGTCGGCGCGCAACGCACGCGCAAGCGCTGCATCGCCCTCGATCAGCGCCGCGACATCGGCCTTCTGCACAAATTCGACGAGTGGGCGTGCCGACGTTGCATCGAGCGCCGCCGCACCGCCTCGGATCAACACCGCGGCGATGGTTGGCATCGCGCCAAGCGCGGCTTGCACCTGCGCGAGCGCCGAAGGGCCAGCCTCGATGACCAGATAGATCTGCGTTCTCGCACTCTGCGTCGCCACGTTCTTCGTATCCCTAATGTTTCACTTGCCGCTATCTGCACCCAATAAGGCAAAAGAAGGTTTCTTGCTGTTCAAGCGTGCCGGCAAGGGCCGATCGCCCGGAATGACAGCTACAAAGGCAAAAGATGCTGCATCAAGGCTGTGTCCTGCCAGTCACGAAAGCCGGTGCGATCGTGCAACAGCACGTGATGGTAGACGAACTGCATGTCGCGCGCCTACCGCTGCAACGCGAACTCACAGATTTTGCTCGTTGCCGGCAAAACTGAATTATAAGATGTAGCTACATTGAACATATTCCATTCGAGTACGCACCTGCCAGAGATTTCGATTTTGCCCTCGATAGTGAGGGAGCTGGGTGGCCGTGACCCACGGCGGTCTTCCGCAGTAGTAATAAGTGGCTCAGAGCCACCCAGCTGAACGGATTTTCCTGGGGCACCGA
>JANOOW010000033.1:0-4525 GCA_031421555.1 Hyphomicrobiaceae bacterium
CGACGGGTGCCAGCGCGCGGCCAAATATGATGGTCGCGGCCACGATCGAACCAGACGAGATTTCCCCTTTGATCGCCAGCGCCGCACCGATCGCCAGCATAAGCGATTGCAGCAGCAAGCGAAGGGCTTTGGATATTGATGACATGGTGCCGAGGCGGTCAGCCGCAACGATCTGCCACGCGAGCGCTTCGCCGTTAGCCTGCTGCCAGCGGCTACGATAAGCGCTCAACATACCCATGGCGGTGATGGCTTCAGCGTTGCGCTGACCCGTTTCGGCGAGTTCGAGGCTCCGGCCTGCAGCCTTACCGGCCTGGGTCAATGGTTGGCGGCTCGAAGCCTCGCTCATCCAGGCGATGATCATCAGCACGATGGCGCCAAGCGTCGCCGTGACGCCGAGGGTCCAGTGCGTGAGGAAGATTACGAGGATGTAAATCGGCGTCCACGGAGCGTCGAAGAATGTCAGCGGTCCTGGTCCGGCGATGAATTGCCGGAGGCTGTCCAACTCGCGCAGTGCCTGGATGGAAGAACCCTGGCCGATCAGACTGCGCTTCAACGAAGCCTGGAAAATCCGGTCGCCGAGCCGGTTGTCGATCTCGACACCAATCCGCACGATGACACGCGTGCGCACAAGTTCGAGAACGCCGATGATCGCGTAAAGCGCGCCGGTCATCAGCGCGAGGGCGATCAGCGTCGGCATGCTGCCAGACGTCATAACGCGGTCGTAGACCTGCAGCATGAAGAGCGGTCCAGCCAGCATAAGCACGTTGATCACGAGGCTGAACACACCGGTCGCTTGGAATGCCTTCTTGCTCGCCCGGATGGCGGCTCTGATCTCGCTCTCGCCAGGCTTGGCGGCGGTTTTCTGGGTGAGTGGCGCGATGCCTAATGGAGGCGCGACGTCGCCGATCACCAGTTTCGACAGGCGGTCTGCGAGTGCAATGCCGGTTTTCACCGCCGGTACCGCGGAAGCAATCTGAGGGGAAGGCACAACGACGGGCGTGATTGCGGCCGGTGCTGGCAGCGGTTCGAGCGAAACTGCTGCGTCCGGCGCGGCCGCATCACCGAGCCGCCGAACGGTAATGCCAGGGCCTGGATCGGCAAGCAGCTGCTGCAGCCGAAGTACGGCCGCGTTCATGCGCTCGCTCGTTTCATCGAGCGGCTCAGGCGCTACTGTCTTATGCTCTAGCGTCACGCATCTACCCCGGCAGCGTTTCGGGCACCCCGGGCTCGATGCCAAGCGCGGTCCCTCTAACCGAACCTTGCGGCGAAGACGGTGTTTTTTCGATTAAGAGAGAACGCTCGCCGCTAACAATCGCCGTAAAAAATCAGCCTGCTAACCACATTGAATTAATGTTTTTTTAGTCAATTGCAGGTGAATTACTATCAACGCAATGTAGCGTTGTGTTGAGGAGTTCCGGTATGCGTTGGAAGAAACTTGCGTTGAAGGTTCTTGCGGTCGTTTCGTTCGGACTTGCCGGGCTCGTCCCCGCCTCCGCTGCAGATCTTGTCCGCACATCACCATCGGCCGATTGCTGCCACGAGCGGGTGGTCAAGCATCAGGTTTATTATCCGCGATATCATCATGTCCACAAGTTCTATCCAGCGCCTGATCCGTATGGATATCGTCCGGAGCCGCGCGGATATTATCCGTATTATAACGCGGGCTATTGGCGGCCTTCCCACGGGCGCCCGTATCGGCCGCGTTACGAGTTTCCGAGTTACTACAAGGCCTGGGGCTCGACCAAGCATTGGCATCACAAGCAGTGGCATAACGCCAACCACGGCCGTCACTATCCCTGGCATTGGTAGTTGTTTGGGCGAACAATAATTCTCTACAAAGCACTTGAATCCGCGTTCATGCCACATTCATATGGTCTGAGTTTAGGTAGAGTCGCGGATAAGTGTTCTCTCACCACGTCATTGTTCTGCTGCAAAACAATTCGGCAGGTGGGACGTAAAACAGTCACCTGAATGAATCACGGAGTTAGACCCATGCTCAAGAAATTCACTAACATGTTCATGGCGGCGGTTATCGCCATCGGTCTTGGACTAGCCGCGACCGCGCCTGCGGAAGCACGCGGTGGCCGTACTGCCGGCATCATCGGCCTCGGTGTTCTCGGCGCGCTTGCCGTCGGCGCAGTCGCGGCAAACGCCGGTCCGCGTTATTATCACCGCGAAGGCTGCTATCGCGTCGCCGGCTCATGCTACCACAAGGAAGGCCGCTGCTGGATCAACCGTTACGGCGAGGAAGTTTGCCGTCGTGGATACCAGGTCTGCGAGCCGAGCCGCACCGTCTGCGACTGATCAACGATCAAGCATTGCCAAAAGTCCGGGCGGCGCCTTGAACAGGTGCCGCCTTTTCAGTTTCGAAACACGTTCGCCACATGGTCGCCTATAGCGAGTGACGCCGTTAACCCCGGGCTTTCGATGCCAAAAAGCATCACCAAACCGGGCAATCCGTGCAGGTCGCAACCTTGCACTTCGAAATCTGGCACAGGCTCGCCCTCGCGATAGAGCTTCGGACGAATGCCAGTGTAGTCTGGGTGAATGGCTGCCGGATCGAGATCGGGATAATAGGTCTTGATGAACCCGATGAATTTATCGAGCTTGGCCGGCTCGAAGCTATAGTCGATTGCCGGTATCCACTCGATGTCGGGTCCGAACTTGCAGCGGCCACCCAAATCCACCGTTGAGTGCAGACCCAGCCAGGCACCCTGCGGCATCGGGTAGATGTGCCTCTTGAACGGCGAGCGGCCCTCCAGCGCATAGTACTGACCCTTGGCGAAGTAGGTCTCCGGCGGCTCATACCCGTTCGGAAAATGCAGCATGCGGGCGAGTTTCGTTCCGTGCAGGCCCGCTGCGATGACGAGTCTTCCACAGGTGACCGAAGCATCGGCATCGCCACCCACTGTCAGGCGAAAACCGCCGGCCGGTAGCGCCTGTATGCCTTCGACCGGGCTGTTGACAACGGTCTGCGCGCCGTTTGTTTCGGCATGACCCTGCAGTGCCAGCATGAAACCGTGGCTGTCGACTATTCCCGTCGATGGCGACAGCAAGGCAGCGACACAAGCAACCGCCGGTTCGAGCTTTTTCGCCTCTTTGGCGGTCAGGCGCACGAGATCGTTCACGCCATTGGCTTTTGCAG
Organism: Hyphomicrobiaceae bacterium; assembly: GCA_031421555.1. Classification (GTDB taxonomy): domain Bacteria; phylum Pseudomonadota; class Alphaproteobacteria; order Rhizobiales; family Hyphomicrobiaceae; genus JAKFWF01. The sequence goes on from JANOOW010000033.1 coordinate 3,146, forward strand.
TAGCGGCGATGCCTTCAAGCTTGGGCAACTGTTCCTCGCTGGTTGCGACCAGAAGCTTTTCGCAGCGGGCGTGCGCGACGCCGTTCTCCGCGCAGAACCGGTAAAGCTTCGCCTTGCCCTCGACGCACCACTTCGCGCGCATGCTTCCTGGCGGATAATACAACCCGGCGTGGATGACCTCGCTGTTACGCGACGATACCTCCGAGCCGATTGATCCATGCTGTTCGAGGATCATCACCTCCTCGCCCTTCGCCGCCAGCGCCCGCGCGATCGCGAGGCCTACGACGCCTGCGCCAACGACGATTGTTTCGATGTCAAAGGCCATGCTGAGGAACTCGATTGGGGGTGCTGCGATCGCGAGATGACACCAATCCGCGCACCGTGTCACCGGCCGCCCGACGGAAGTTTGCTGTTGATGAGTGGAATGCGCGCCTTGCAAAGAACAAACATAGAACATATACTTACATCTCGAATTCAGAATCACTAAAGTTGGGGCGCATGACGTTTAAATTCCTGCATACGGCCGACTGGCATATCGGCAAAGTGTTCGGCAGTTTTGAGCCCGAAAAGCAGAGTATTCTGCGGCGTGCCAGGCTTGCCGCGATCGATCGGCTGGCCGCAGCGGCGTACGCACGTGGCATTGGCCACATTGTCGTGTGCGGAGACATCTTCGACGCGCCGGGCTTGGCTGACGATCTCCTGCTCACCGTTCGCGCACGGCTTGCCTCGCACCCCGGGGTGATGTGGCATCTTTTGCCGGGAAATCACGATGCCGGTCACGGCGATGGCATCTGGCCCCGCTTTGCCAAGTTTGGTCTGCCGCCGAATGTCAACTTGCTCACGCAACCTGCGGCTTTCGAACCCGTTCCAGGCGTCGTGCTGCTGCCCGCCCCTGTGCCCGCGCGATCGGTAAGCCGCGATCTCACGGCATGGATGGATGAGGCGGCGACGCCAAAGGGTGCAATCCGAATAGGGGTAGCGCACGGGTCCGTGCGGGGGTTCGGCAGCGATGGGGCTGCGAGCATCACGATTTCACCGCAGCGCAGGATATCGGCGCGCCTCGATTATCTCGCGCTGGGCGACTGGCACGGTGTGAGCGAGATCGCCGCCGGCGTCTGGTATTCGGGAACACCAGAGCCGGAACAGTTTCCCGATAACGAACCGGGCTTTGCATTGGCGGTAACGATCGATGCTGCTGGCGCACCGCCGCGGGTAGAAAGGGTTGCGATTGCATCTCACACGTGGATCAAGCGGTCATACGTGGTGTCGAAGGCTTCCGATCTCGACATTCTGGAAGCCGAGATCGGCAAGCTTGGCGCCGCCCGGAGCGAACTCCTGCTGGAGTTGACGTTGACCGGTGCAGTCGTACTCGAAGTGGAT
>JANOOW010000034.1:0-5162 GCA_031421555.1 Hyphomicrobiaceae bacterium
TCAACTAAGCAAGCCCCCGCTTCGTGCCGAATCGCTAGCACAAAGAGCTTTCCGTTGGCATTGCAGCAAGGCCACGCGGGGCGAGTCAATATGAGTGCATGTCCATTAGGAGCCGATCGAGCTGGGCATTGACCAGATCGCGCTCACGCATGAAATCGTTGGCGATCCACCACTTTTCAAAAGCGCGCATGACCTCGCCCACTCGTGGCCCCGGCGCAACACCGCGCGCCACGATATCGCGTCCGGAGACCGGCATAGGGGGAGGGCTCCATCGCCGGGGGAGATCCAGAAGGTGCTTCCAAGCGCGATCATCGACGCTCGCCTGATCTCTAGCCCAAGCCAACAATACGGCTTCGACGAAGCCGGACTGGCCGATCCGGTACAACATCGCGCGTTGATCTTTATCGCTGAGCGCAGGAGTGACGCCGGCGGTAGCAGCCGCCCGCACCAGAATGTCCCGCTCAGCACTCGAAAGGCGCAGGCGCCGGGCCAGCCGGAAAGCATCCTCGCTTACCGCCACCGCAAGCGCTGCAAGACGCAGCATGGCCGCCGGCTTGAAGCCATGGCCGGTCTCGATGGCAACGAGGCGATTGAACACGCCCAGCCGCGGTGCCACGGGAAGGATCGCCGTTAGCAGCCCATACTCCGCCATCGACACCAACACCGGCGCGGCGCGGGGCGCAACGGACAGCCGGACCAGTTCGGCGCGAATACGCTCAGCCGACAACTGGCGCAAACCGTCCCGCTCCAAGACCGCAGCTTGCAGCCCGGCCGCGTCGGGCGGCCCCTCGGCATACTGCGCGGTAAAACGGAAGAAGCGTAGGATCCGCAGATAGTCTTCGCGGATCCGCTGACGGGCATCACCGACGAAGCGCACACGCTTGCTCAACAGATCGTCGATCCCGCCGAGTGGATCGAAAATCTCACCGTTGGCGCCGCAGTAGAGCGCGTTCAGCGTCAGGTCGCGGCGGGCAGCATCGGCGGCCCAGTCGCCGGTAAACGCAACAATCGCATGGCGGCCGTCGGTTTCGACGTCCCGCCGCAGCGTCGTCACCTCGAACGGTTGTCCCGCAGCGATCACCGTCACCGTGCCGTGCGCGATACCCGTGGCGACCGTCTTCAGGCCGTGCGCCTTGGCCGCCGCTATCACCTCGTTCGGCGTCGCCACCGTTGCGATATCGACCTCGACAACCGGCCTGCCGAGCAACGCGTTGCGCACCGCACCGCCAACCACGCGTGCTTCGAAGCCGCTAGCCGCCAGACACATAAAGACTTTTTGCAGTGCCGGGGCATGTAGCCAACCGGCCGCCGCAAGTGAGGGTAAGGTGCGCTTGGATGGGGCTCGTTTATCCATTCGTCCTACTTGGCGACGTGACCCGGCTCGATCTTGCCATCCTTATAGATTGGCGGCTGATACGGCAGTCCCGATTGCCAGCCCGTCGTCGATCCGAAAATCAACAGCATCGCGAGCATCAACACGACGCCTGCAAGAAACAGCCAAATGAGAGGCGCATCGTCGAAGTTCGCAGCCTCGCTCCCAGCGCCGCGGTTACGTATGTAGACATACAATACATAGATCAAACTGGGCAGCAGGAAGAGCAGCAGGTTTTCGATGACTATCCGGATCATGGCGTATTGTTGCGCCTTTAAGTGCAAACCTGCAAAATCACGTAAACAGACGCATGTGCATGTTTTTGAGCATGCCAGCGGTTGCACCCCAAATATAGCGCTCGCCGTACGGCATTGCATAGAAGTCGCGCTGCCGCCCCCGCCATTCCCGGCTGTGCCGCTGATGGTTGGCAAGGTCCATTAGGAAGCTCAGCGGAACTTCGAACGCTTCGACCACCTCGTGCGGATTAAGCGTCAAGACGAACCCTGGCTGCACCAGGGCGACTACCGGGGAGATACGATACCCTGTGCCGGTGCGGTAACTATCGATGAAACCAAGCGGTTCGACAAACCGGCGATCGAGACCGATTTCCTCTTCCGCCTCCCGCAGCGCCGCATCGACCACAGACGCATCAGTATCGTCGACCCGGCCACCGGGAAATGCGATCTGACCGGCGTGCGTCGAAAGGCTCTCCGTGCGCTGCGTCAGCAGCACTGTCAGCTCCTCGCGCGCGACGATCGGAATGAGCACCGCGGCTGGCCGCGCGGTTTCCATCACGGCGAAATCGGCGAGCATGTCCGGATTGAGATCGAAATCGCTGGGACTCCACGATTTCTCGCTGCGGGGGTCGAAGATCGACTCCGACGGCTGGGGCTGTAATCGCGATAGACTGAGCGTGCGGAAATCATTAGCGGACAGTTTGAATGGCGCTGACATTTTGGCTTAACTCTACTCAGCGGCCGCTTGCGTGGGCTTGGCACCGAGCCAAGCATCGAGATCGGCGAGTGCCCGCCGGCTCATCGCGCGCTTCTTGGCAAAGCCGCGATCCTTACCCTTTATAGGGCGGCCGTCGGCATCATGCGTCGGCGGATCGAGCGGCGGTAGCAGTCCGTAGTTGATGTTCATCGGCTGGAACGCGTTTTTCGCATCGTTCGCATCGTTCGCAAGATGCCCACCGGTGATATGACCGATCAGTGCGCCCAACGCCGTGGTGGCTGGTGGCGCAGTATTGGCCCGATCCTGCCGGCCGGCGGCGGCGAACCGTCCAGCCAGCAACCCGATCGCCGCACTTTCGATATAGCCTTCCACGCCGGTGATCTGACCGGCGAAACGCAACCGGGGCTGACGCTTCAACCGCAACTCACCATCAAGCAACTTCGGCGAGTCGATAAACGTGTTGCGATGCAGCCCACCAAGGCGGGCGAACTCGGCGTTCTCCAAGCCGGGGATCATGCGAAAGACGCGTGTTTGCTCGGCATACTTCATCTTCGTTTGAAAGCCGACCATGTTCCACAGCGTGCCCAGCGCGTTGTCTTGGCGCAGTTGGACGACGGCGTAAGGCCGCCTGCCGCCATCGTGCGGGTTGGCCAGACCGACAGGCTTCAGCGGACCGAAGCGCAGCGTCTCCCGGCCGCGCTCGGCCATCACTTCGACCGGCAAACAACCGTCGAAGTAGGGCGTGTTGGCCTCCCACTCCTTGAACACGGTCTTTTCGGCCGCAAGCATCGCGTCGATGAAGGCTTCGTACTCCGTCTTCGACATTGGGCAGTTGAGATAGTCCGCCCCAGTACCGCCCGGCCCTACCTTGTCGTAGCGAGACTGCTTCCAGGCCCGCGACTGGTCGATCGAGTCGTAGTGGATGACCGGCGCGATCGCATCGAAAAAAGCGAGCGCTTCGGCACCGGTCTGCTCCATGATCGCAGCACTCAGGGCAGGCGAGGTCAGCGGCCCGGTGGCCACGATCACGTTGTCCCACTCCACCGGCGGCAATCCTGCAACTTCCTCGCGGGCGATCGTGATCAGCGGATGCGCCTCCAGCCGCGCCGTCACCTCGGCCGAAAACCCATCGCGATCGACTGCGAGCGCGCCACCAGCCGGCAGTTTATGCTTGTCGGCCGCCATCATGATCAGCGAGCCGCAGCGCCGCATCTCCTCGTGCAGGAGCCCTACGGCATTGTTCTCCCAGTCATCGGAGCGGAACGAATTCGAGCAGACGAGTTCTGCCAAGCCATCGGTATGATGCGCGTCGGTTTTGCGAACCGGACGCATCTCATGCAACACCACCGCCACTCCGGCCGATGCCGCCTGCCACGCCGCCTCCGAGCCTGCCAGCCCGCCACCGATAATATGGATAGGTTCGTTGTTCGCCATGGCGAAGGTGTAGGACAATCAAGCGTTTAAAACAACGGCTGAGTCGGCCCAGCGGCGAGGTTGGCTAGCCGTGTTGAAGCGGATGCAACAATGAAAAAGCCACGCCACTCAGGCAATGTGTGGCGTGAATGCCGTTTCGATTGGCGCTTGGTCCGGCTTTGCCCTATCTGGCACGTGTTCTGGCCAAACGGGAAACGGTATGCGGCTTCGATCGGCACTATTTGTTGCAGCAGCGCTGTTGACCAGCGCTTGCACGCATGAAGGCTTCGGCACATCGGAAAAGCACTTCGCAACCTTTTCGGTACCCGAGCCGAAGGGCGCAACCGTGCACGTCTGTCACGCCTACGGCTGCCAGAAGCGCACCAAGTTCACCTTCAATGAAGCCGATATCACCGAGCTGACCGCCATCATGAAGAAGTGGCGCACCAAGGCAGATACGGCCGACGAGGAGCGCCGCGGCGTCGCCTACGCCATTGGCTGGATGGAAACACGCACCGGCAACGTGATCGGCACCAAAGACGATCGCCCCGGCATGGATTTCGCTGCGTCCGGCGACCCGACCCAGCAGGATTGCGTCGACGAGGCGACGAACACGACAAGCTATATGACGGTGTTGCAGAACAAGGGGCTACTCAAGCACCACGTTGTTTCGACGCCGTTCGCGAAGGAAAACTACCTGCGCGGCATCGCTGGCTGGACTCATTGGACCGCCGTGCTGGTCGAAAACACCAGCAAACAGCGATGGGCGGTCGACAGCTGGATCTACGCCAACGGCGAGTATCCGGCGATCGTCAAGGCCGAGGAGTGGTACATCTCCAGCCTCGACAACCTACCGAAGCCGGCAAAGTAAAAGCGCGTAGGTACAATGGGCATACGCGTATCGACAACGTACGTACGCTCGCGTATATTGTGTATTCGTGAAGTGAGCATCGCAAAAAGGAGAACTCGTACCATGTCAGCCGCTGCCACGTTATCGCGCACGGCTCAGACGGAGACGATGAAAACGACTAAAATCAATCTCCGCGTTCCTGAAGATACGCGAGAGTTGATTGACACGGCGGCGGCCGCTGTCGGGAAGACGCGTACCGAGTTTATGTTGGAAAGCGCACGTCAGCACGCCATCGATGTCCTGTTGGATCAGCGCCTATTCGTTCTGAGTGCTGAGCAGCACGAGGCCTTTAAAGGCATTCTGCAAAATCCGCCTGCGCCTGCGGCAGCACTGAAGAAGCTTCTTGCAAGCAAAGCTCCGTGGGAAAAGTAACTGAGCTCAGCGCGCCCGGCGAGCAGCTGACACCGCCCGCCCCGCTCAGCGATTTACACGACCTGAGCGCTTTCAATTGCGGCAAGCCGACGCTTGACGACTGGCTTCGTACTCGCGCTGGCAAGTCCGATGGTCTGTTCG
>JANOOW010000035.1:0-2871 GCA_031421555.1 Hyphomicrobiaceae bacterium
AGCTGATCGCACTCGGGGGTGACGCCATCGCCGGCCCCTGGGACGGCGAGGAGGCAATCACGCTGCTGGCCGATCTCGAGGCTGGTGCCACCGGGGCGATGACCGGCGGCGGCTATCCCGACGGCATCCGTCAGATCATGGATCCGTGGGCGAAGGGCGATCGCACGGCTGCAAAGGCCGCCTATGCCAAGTGGCTACCGCTCATCAATTACGAGAACCGCCAGTGCGGCATTGCGGCAGCAAAGGTCTTGATGAAGGCCGGCGGTGTCATCAAGTCCGATGCGCTGCGTCATCCACTCCCAGCGGTTCATCAGACGGCCAAGGACGGCCTGATCGAGATCGCCAAAGGTCTCGATTGCCTAGCCCTGCGTTGGGGGAAGTAGTTACCGAGCTACAAGACGGCGGCGAAGGAGACCTGCCGCAAGCGGCCACAGCAGGAACGTCAGACCTATCAGCATCAAGCTCGTTACGAGTCCGTTCGACCAGAAGATTGCGAGCGAGCCCTTCGACATGATCATCGACTGGCGGAAGGCGTCCTCGGCCTTGTCGCCGATCACCATGGCGAGCACCAAGGGCGCGATCGGATAGTCGAGCTTCTTGAAGAGGTAGCCGAGGAAGCCGAATATCAGCGCCAGCCACAGGTCGAACGGCCGGCCCGCAATGGTGTAGGCGCCGATGAAGCAGACGACGACGATCGCCGGGCCGATGACGGCGAAAGGAATGCGCAGGATCGAGGCGAACAACGGCACCGTCGCCAGCACCAGGACCACCGCCACCACGTTGCCGAGATACATGCTGGCGATCAGCCCCCAGACGAAATCCGGCTTCTCGATAAACAGCATCGGTCCGGGATTGAGACCCCAGATCATCAAGCCTCCCAGCATGACCGCGGACGTCGCCGAGCCTGGAAGACCGAGTGCCAGCATCGGCAGCATGGCGCTGGTGCCGGCGGCATGGTCGGCGGTTTCGGGCGCGATGATGCCATCGGGCTGTCCGGTGCCGAACTTGTCGCCGTTGCGCGAGAACCGCTTGGCCAGACCATAGCTCATGAACGACGCAGCTGTCGGACCGCCCGGCGTAATGCCCATCCAGCAGCCGACAGCCGCACTGCGCAGTAGCGTCACCCAATGGCGCGGCATCGATAGCGCAGTTCGCAGCACGTCGCGCGGCGTCACCCGGGCGTGCAGACCCTTGAGATTGATCCCCTCCTCGATGGTCAGTAACAATTCACCGATGCCGAACAGTCCGATCACAGCAACGAGAAAGCTGACCCCGGACAGCAGTTCGTCAAAGCCGAAGGTCAGCCGCAAGCTGCCCGATACCGAGTCCATGCCGATCGCGGCCAGCGCGAACCCCACGCCGATCGAGACTGCGGTCTTCAAGGGCGGCGCTCCCGAGAGACCAACGAAACTCGCAAAGGCGAGAAAGTAGACGCCGAAGAATTCCGGCGACGAAAACTTCAGCGCAAACGTCGTCACCCACCCAGACAGCAGCGTGATCAAGATGACGCCCGCGAGCGCCCCGAAACCGGCGGAGAGAAACGCGTAGCTCAGCGCCTCGGTGGCGCGTCCCTGCTGTGCCATCGGATAACCGTCGAAGGTGGTTGCGACCGATGACGGCTCGCCTGGAATATTAAAGAGGATCGATGTGGTCGAGCCGCCGAACAGCGCCCCCCAGTACATGCTGGTGAGCAAGATGATCGCCGCCACAGGATCCATCGTGAACGTGAGCGGCAGCAGTAGCGACACGCCGTTCGGGGCACCGAGGCCAGGCAACACGCCGACCAGGATGCCAAGCAGCACGCCGACGATCATCAAGGCAATGTGGTACCAGGTCAGCGCGACGGAAAAGCCGTGCATGAGGTTCGCGATACTATTCATCGCTATAAGCCCAGCGCCGCTTCGAGCGGACCCTTCAGCATGCCGACTTTGAACGTACGCTCGATCAGGAAATAGAAAAACACCGGCAGGCCGAGTGCGATGATCGAGGCGCGGGTCCGGGAATATCCATTCTGAAACACCAGGGTCCCGAACATATAGAGTGCGGTGCCGGCGTAGAGCCCGAGCAGCAGGCTCGCGACGACAAAGCCGATCATCGGCAGGGCGAAGCCCGCAACGAGTTTCAGCTGTTTGCGGCTGATGAACGACGCACGGCCGGCCTCCTGCGCGGTGCCTTGAAACAAGGCGACGAGCGCATTGCCGGCACTCGCCAGAGTTATCATCAGGCCCATGTAGAACGGGAATGCGCCCGGTTGCGGACCAGAAGGGCTCCAACCGATGCCGTACTCGCTGGCACCGATCATGGTGGTTAGCCCCAACAGCGTCGTCAGGGTGGCCATGCCGGCTTCCGCGGTTCGACGCGTGATCATCTCATCCTCCGGAAGTCCGCCTGCGCAACCGCTACTTCACGATCCAGCCTTCGCGCTCGAACACGTCCCGCGAACTCTTCTCGTCCTTGGCGACAAAGGCCTTCATATCGTCGCCCGCCATGTAGCGCCCGGTCTGGACCGTGCGCGTGATGTAGTCCTTCCACTCGTCGGTCTCGCTGACCTTTTTCAGCACGCCGGAATAGAAAGCGACGGCGTCCGCCTGTGCGCCAGCAGGCAGCCAGACCGTGCGCGGCATCTGAAACTGATCGATCGGTATGCCCTGTTCCTTGCAGGTCGGGATGTCGTCCCAGCCTTCGGTGGCGGTGACCTTGACGCCCTTCGGCAGACGGGCCGGGCTGAACACGCAGACCGGGCGCACTTGACCGGCCTTCCATTGGCCGATGCTCTCGTTCGGGTTGTTGGTGTTGCTGTCGACGTGCCCACCAGCGAGTTGCGTACCGGCGAGCGCGCCGCCCTGGAACGGCACGTAGATGAACTTGGCG
>JANOOW010000036.1:0-10564 GCA_031421555.1 Hyphomicrobiaceae bacterium
CCGATCGACGGGCTGATCGGCCAGGATCGCGCCTTGCGTGCAATCCAGTTTGGCGCTGATATCAAAGCTCACGATTTCAATATGTTCGTATTGGGGCCGCCGTCGACCGGCAAGAGCACGGCGGTAAAATCTTATCTCGCCCACAAGGGACGCCCGGCGAGCGAGCCGTCTGACTGGGTCTACGTCAACAACTACGAAACTTCGAACCAGCCGCGCGCGATCGAACTTCCGTGTGGCCGCGCGAGGGCGTTCGCGCAGGGCATGATAAAGGCGATCGACGAGTTGCGCGCGACGCTGCCGGCCATGTTCGAAGCGGACGACTACCAAACCCGCAAGCGCGGCATCGAGGAGGCGTTCCGCTCGAACCAGGAAGGCGCACTGGAAAGCCTAAACAAGAAAGCCCAGTCGCAAAACATCGCCATCCTTCGTACGCCCACGGGTTTCGCGATGGCGCCAATGCTGGAAGGCAAGGTGGTGAAGCCGGATGTCTTCATGCAGCTGCCCGACGATATGCGCCGCGGGGTCGAAGGAAAGATCGAAATCCTGCAGGGTGAGCTGGAGCAGCTCCTCTCAAAAATTCCGAAGTTGGATAAAGAGCGCCGTCAGAAACTCACCGCCCTCAACGAGGAAATCGCCACCGCGGCGACTCACGAGGCGCTCGACGATTTGGTCGCCGCATTCGCCGACCTGCCGCACGTCCTCTCGCACTTGGAGGAGACCCGGAAGGACATGATCCGGAACGTTGCGCTGTTTCTCTCCGACGAAGAGGATCATCCCGGTGCCATCAAGCCGCCGGCCGATTCGTCCCGCGACGTTCGCTACCGCCGTTACCTGGTGAACCCTCTGGTGGCGCGCACTCCCGGCGAAACGTGCGAACTGCCGATCGTGGACGAAATCAATCCAACCTATGGCAACCTCATCGGCCGGATCGAGCACGTGGCGCAGATGGGCAATATGCTGACGGACTTCCTGCTGATCAAAGCCGGCGCTTTGCATCGGGCGAACGGTGGCTATCTGCTGCTCGATGCGCGCAAGCTCCTGCTGTCGCCGTTCGCCTGGGAAGCCTTGAAGCGAGCGATCAAGTCGCAGCTGATTCGCATCGAATTGCCGGTCGAGACCGTCGGGATGATGGCGGCACAGACACTAGACCCGGCACCGATCCCGCTGGACGTGAAGGTCGTCCTGTTCGGCGACCGGGAGCTCTACTATCAGCTCGCGCAATTCGATCCGGACTTCTCACGACTATTCAAAGTGCAGGCGGACTTCGACGACACCATCGACCGGACGGCCGACAACGATCTCGCTTATGCACGGATGATCGCGTCGATCGTGGCCGAACACAAACTGAAGCACGTCGATGCCGGGGGAGCGGCTCGCCTGATCGAGGAGGGCGCCCGCCTGGCCGAAGATCGCGAAAAACTTTCGATCGAGATTGGGCGTCTGTCCGACATCGTGCGCGAAGCCGACTATTGGGCGACGGCGGACGGCCGCGAAGTGATCACGCGCAAGGACGTCGCGAAGGCGATCGACCAGGCGATCGATCGCGCGAGCCGGCTGCGGGATCGGTCGCAGGAAACGATCGCGCGCGGCATCGTTTTGATCGATACCAGCGGCGAGCAAGTCGGACAGATCAACGGCCTGTCCGTGCTGCAACTCGGCACGTTCTCATTCGGCCGACCGAGCCGCATCACCGCGCGCGTCCGGCTGGGACACGGCCGCGTCACGGACATCGAACGCGAGGTCAATCTAGGCGGTGCGTTGCATTCGAAAGGCGTCATGATCCTATGGGGATACCTTGCCGGCCGCTATGCGCAAGAGGCACCGTTGGCCCTCGGTGCGACGCTCGTATTCGAGCAATCCTACGGCGGCGTTGATGGCGACAGCGCTTCCTCCGCTGAACTATATGCGCTGCTCTCCGCCTTGGCCGACATGCCGATCTCGCAGAGTTTCGCGGTGACGGGTTCGGTCAACCAGCGCGGCGAGGTGCAGGCAATCGGCGGAGTCAACGAGAAGATCGAGGGCTTTTTCGATCTGTGCGCCAGCCGCACCTTGGACGGCACGCAGGGCGTACTCATTCCACGCGCGAACATACAGCATCTGATGTTGCGCGAGGATATCGTGGCAGCGGTGACGGAAGGCAAATTCCGCATTCATGCCGTGTCCCACATCGACGATGGCATCGAACTTCTCACCGGCAAACCTGCCGGACAAAGGGGGGCCGATGGCAACTTCCCAGCCGGCTCGGTGAATGCCGCCGTCGAAAACAAGTTGCGGCTTTACTCTGCGCGGGCAAAGGCATTCGCCGACACCAAGGAAAGTCCCGCAACATGATCGCCCACGTGGCCGAGGCGAGTGAAGAGCGCGGCCGGGTGGTGGTGCGTACCACATCTGCGCGAGCGAGTGATATTGCGCTGCAGGCAGCCGTACGCATCGCCCAGGCCTTCCAGTCGGAAATCGAGAGCCTTTACGTCGAAGACACCGAATTGATCGCGCTCACGCGGTTTCCATTCGTCCGTGAGATCGGCAACCGGGGGACGGCTGCCCGTGCGATCACGCAAGACGAAGTGATGCAGGATTTGCGTTGCCAGTTCGTTGGGCTGCATCGCCGGCTCGCAAATCTGGCAACGGAAGCACAAGTCGCACTGCACGAGCGCACCGTTCGCGATGAGCCCCTGCGTGCGCTGTCGGTGACGTGCGCCGATTGTGGACCATGGAACCTTGTCGTCCTCGCCGAGCCTTTTCGCGCGTCGTCGGGCGAAGAGATCCGTCTGCTCTTCGACAACGTGCAGGACACCACCGGACTCGTGCTGGTCGGTCCGCGTGCCTGCCGGACAACTGGACCCGTCGTGCTCGCATTGGAAGACATCGAAGCGCTCCCGGGAATGTTGCGCGCCGGCAACCGGCTGATCGAAGGCACCGGGACACCGCTCATCGTCGCGATCGTCGCGGCCGAAGCGGAAACCGCCAGCTGGATCGACACGCAAGCGCGGCTGTCGCTTGCCGGGGAAGGCGAGGCGGCAATTCTCATTGTCACGAAGAACTTTGCCACGCCAGCTTCGGTGGCCGAGGCGCTGCGGCAGTTGCGACCGGGGTTCCTGATCGCACGCTTCGGCGGTCTCGTGGTGCCGGCGGAAGAAGACCTCAGTCCGCTCGCCGCCGCACTCGAATGCCCGCTGCTCCTCAGCCGCTAGAAATCAGGTCACCTTGAAGCGCTCGTCGGGTGGCACCTGCATCGCCGTCATCATGCGATTGCCTTCGGTGGCGAGGCCAATGACGCGCAGCATGTCGTTGTACTGCTCGGCCGTCATGCCCTTGTTTTTCGCGAAGTGAGTGTGGGTATGGATGCAGTACTCGCAGTTATTCATGATCGAAACGGTGATGTAGATAAACTCCTTCACCAGCGGATCGAGCGCGGTGCCGGGCCCCATTACCTGCTTGGCCTTCTCCCAACTGGCCTTGAGGTTTGCCGGATCGTTGGCCAGCGCGCGCCAAGAATTATTCACGTAATCCGTCGCGCGCGTTTTGCGGATGTCATCGAAAACCGCGCGCGCTTCGGGTGATGCTTCTTCGTCCGTCAACAGCTTCACAGTTGCCATGTTTGAAACTCCGCTGAGGTTGCCTGCACCTCATCACATCACGCTTGACGGCATTTGTCAGGTGGCGCGATCGCACGTGACAAGACCGTCTTATTCGAGGCAACCTGCGGAGCGTGTCCCTGAGCACGGAGGCAAACATGATCGATCACGTATCCATCGCCGTCAGCGACCTGACCGCAGCCGCGCATTTTTACGATCGCGCCTTGGCACCCCTCGGCATGAGGCGCGTCGCAGACCGCGGCCGATCCATAGCCTTCGGCAAAACCTATCCCGAACTCTGGCTCAATCTGCGCGAGGGCTATCGCACCGATGCCGGTAGTGGCCATCATGTATGCTTGCGCGCGCCGTCCGAGGCAGCGGTCTCGGCGTTTTACGATGCGGCCCTCGAAAACGGCGGGAAAAGCGATCGCGGCCCCGGCAGTTATCCCGGCGTCATGGCCACTTACCACTGTGCGTTTATTCTCGATCTGGACGGCAACAAGATCGAGGTTGCGACTTTTTCACGATCGTAGCTGTGCGCGGCCCGGGGCTGCGGCAAGCACTAGGAGCTTGACGAAGTATCAACGCGCATCACCATCTGCCCGATGATATCGAAAAGCATCGCCAGATCCTCCGGCCGGGACAGCCGGTGCTCGCCATCTGGCACCGCCGATACGCGAGTCCAGTCGCCGTCGAGGATGCTTTCCAGATCGAGCGTGTGTTCCCATGGCACATCTGGATCGAGCAATCCGTGCATGATGTGTACAGGCCGGCCGGGGTTCCACGTCTTGCGGCCCAACAAGTTTTTGCGGCCATCCTCGATCAACGCCCGCGTGATCGGATAGGGATCGCCGTAGGCACTCGGCCGATGCCAAACGCCATCTTTTTCGAGGGCAGCCTTCGCGCTCGGCCCGAAGTTGTTCCACATCAGTTCTTCGGTCATGTCCCAGGCAGGCGCGATCAGCACGAGCCCTTTAATACGCGCGGCGTGCTCCGATGACGTTTGCATCAAGCGCCGCAGCAGAAGCAGCGCGATGTAGCCGCCCATGCTGGAGCCCACCAGGATCTGCGGTCCGCACGTCAACTTGCCAAACACTGCCTCGGCCTCATCGAGCCAGCGGCTGATCGTACCGCCCTCGAATGTGCCGCCGGATTGACCGTGCCCGGAATAATCGAAGCGTGTCGATGCCAGTCCCTTTTCCCCGGCCCACGCGGCGAGTGCGGATGCTTTCGTGCTCACCATGTCCGACTTGAACCCGGGCAGCCACACGAGACCCGGTGTCGCACCGGCACCGATCGAAGATGCGATCTGGCGCATCCCGGTGCCTGCACCAACGCCGATGAATTGCGATTGCGGGACGACCGGCATAAGAGACCTCTTTGTTTCAGGAGCATAATCGGTACGTGTCGCGATCCCCTACCATAATGCAGATCATTCCGCGCCTCGATACGGGTGGAGCGGAGTTGTCGGCAATCGAGATCAACAGCGCTGTCGTAGCCGCAGGCGGGCGCTCTATCGTCGTGACGGAAGGCGGCCGTATGGCCGATCGTATAACCGCTGACGGCGGCGAGTTGCAGATCCTGCGAACGGGCACGAAGAACCCGTTTCGGATCTTGCGCAATGTCAGCAACGTGCGTCTTCTCGCGGTGTTGGAAGGCGTCGACCTCATTCATGCCCGCAGCCGCGCGCCGGCTTGGAGCGCGTTGATCGCGGCGCATCAAGCTGGCATTCCCTTTGTCACGACCTATCACGGCGCGTACGCTGAAAAGAGCCGGATCAAGAACCTGTACAACAGCGTCATGGCGCGCAGCGATGCCGTGATCGCAAATTCACACTACACAAGCCGCTTGATTCAAGCCCGCTACGGCACGCCGGACGAGCGCATCCGCGTTATACACCGGGGCGTCGATGAAGCGCAGTTCGATCCGGCCAAGGTTTCAGCGCGGCGACTCGAAGCTATGCGCATAAAACTTGGGTTGGCGCCGGGTCAGAAGATGATCTTGCAGGCGGCGCGGTTGACCAGCTGGAAGGGTCAGCCGGTGTTGATCGACGCCGCAGCCCGGCTTGTAAAATCAGGCAAACTCGATGATGCCGTGGTCGTCATGGCCGGTGATGCGCAAGGGCGCGATGCGTACGCGAGGCACCTCGAAGCGGATATCGAGCGGCTCGGCCTGACCGGTAAGGTGCGGCTCGCCGGGCATGTCGATGACATTCCGGCAGCCCTCGCGCTCGCCTGGGTTGCTGTCATCGCCTCGACCGAACCGGAAGCGTTCGGCCGCAGCGTTACCGAGGCTGCAGCCATGGGGTGTCCCGCCATTGCGACCGACATCGGCGCACCGCCGGAAACGGTATTGGCGCCGTCGAAAGTCCCCGTTGAGAAAATCACAGGATGGCTTGTCCCCCCTGGCGATGCGGCGGAACTGAGCCTGCGACTGGAGCAAGCACTCGCGTTGACGTCTGCGCAACGCACCGCCTTGGGCAGCCGTGCCCGCGCGCATGTCCTTTACAACTTCTCACTGACGTCGATGAAGCGAGCGACGCTTGCCACCTACGACGAGCTGCTGGGCACCAACCTCGCCGAACGTTTTATCAGCACGCTGTCGCCCACGAAGCGACTTGATCCTTGACCGGCTCCTGGAACTTGCCTCAACCTGTCAGCGACACACTGGCGTAGCCGCGCCGTGCGTAGCAGGATCTCGACAAAACCGGAGACCCAGATGAAACGTGCCTGGACAAAAACGACTGCCGCGCTGGCAGTAGGACTTGCAGCGGCCTTGACCGCTTTGCCATCGATAGCGCAGACCACCCTCAAAATCGTGATGCACTCCGACTTGAAGATCGTCGATCCGATCTGGACTACGGCCTACATCACCCGCAATCACGGCTACATGATCTACGACACACTGTTCGCGATGGATGCGAAGGGCGAAATCCAGCCGCAGATGGTCGAGAAGTACGAGACTTCTCCCGACAAGCTCACCTTCACATTCACGCTGCGCCCTGGCCTCGCCTGGCACGACGGCAAGCCGGTCACCTCCGAAGATTGCATAGCCTCGATCAAGCGTTGGGGTGCGAAGGACGGCATGGGCCAGAAGCTGATGAGCTTCGTCGCCGAGCTGGCCGCGGTCGACGCGAAGACCTTCACGATGAAGCTGAAGGAGCCGACCGGCCTCGTTCTGACCGCGCTCGGCAAGCCGTCGTCGAACGTGCCATTCATGATGCCCAAGCGCGTGGCCGATGGCGATCCCAACACGCAGCTGTCGGAGTTCGTCGGCTCCGGACCGTTCGTATTCAAGACGGACGAATGGAAGCCCGGCGACAAGACCGTATACGTGAAGAACGACAAGTATGTGCCCCGCCCGGAACCGGCTTCTGGTCTTGCTGGCGGCAAGGTGGTGAAGGTCGACCGGATCGAGTGGCGTGCGATCAGCGACCATCAGCAGGCGGTCAACGCGCTGCTGGCTGGCGAGATCGACATCATCGAAGCGCCACCACACGATCTTTATCCGCTGATCAAGGCCGACAAATCGATCAAGTTCGTCGATTGGAATCCACTCGGCAATCAGTACACGTTCCGGCCGAACTGGCTGCATAAGCCGTTCGACAATCCGAAAATCCGGCAAGCGCTCTGGTACGCTTTCAATCAGGAAGATTTCCTCAAAGCCGTGATCGGCGATCCGACTTACTACAAAGCCTGCAAGGCGATGTTCGTGTGCGGCACGGCGCTCGCGTCGGAAGCTGGCATGACCGGCAAGCTCGAAAGCAACATGAAGAAGGCGCAGGAGCTACTGAAAGAAGGCGGCTACGACGGCACACCCGTCGTGCTGATGCATTCGACCGACCTGTTCGTACTGACTAACCTGGCGCCGGTCGCCAAGTCACTGATGGAAAAGGCTGGCTTCAAGGTCGACATGCAGTCGATGGATTGGCAAACGGTGGTCGCTCGCCGCGCCAAGAAGGATCCGCCATCCGCTGGCGGCTGGAATGCGTTTTTGACTTCATGGGTTGCAGCCGACATTCTCAATCCAGTCATGGCGGCGTACTTCAACTCCAGCTGTGAGAAAGCATTGTTCGGCTGGCCGTGCGATGCTGAGATGGAAAAGCTGCGTGACCAGTTTGCTCGCGAGACAGATCCAGCAAAGCAGAAGGCGATCGCCGAAGCAGTCCAGGTTCGCGCCACCGAGATCGTAACCCACGTCACGCTCGGACAGTGGTACCAGCCGGGCGTCACCCGCGCCAACATCGACGGCTGGATTCCCGCACCAGCGCCGATTTTCTGGAACATCACGAAGAAGTAGGTTTAACTCCACAGCCGTCAACCGCGCAGGATGACGGCCTAGGGTAGGTGACGGTGGAGGTTTGCCCGCAAAATCTTAAGCCTGCTCAACTGGGATGGCACAATGTTCGTCTATATTTTGCGACGGCTGGCGGCGACGATCCCGGTGATGCTGATCGTCGCCGTGTTCGTATTCCTGATGCTGCGGCTGACGCCAGCTGATCCGGCGGCGATCATCGCGGGCGATAACGCCAACGCCGAGCAGGTGGCGGCGATCCGATCAAAACTCGGGCTCGACCGCTCGATGCCGGTGCAGTTCGCAATCTGGTCGGGCAAGCTGCTGCAAGGCGACTTTGGCGAAAGCTTCTTCTTCAAGAAGACCGTCACCTCCCTTATCGCCGACCGCATCGAACCGACGCTCTCCATTACCGTGCTGACGATACTGCTCGCGATCATCATAGCCGTGCCGCTCGGCGTGCTGGCGGCCTACACGCAAGGCAGTTGGCTCGACCGGATCGTGATGGGTTTTTCGGTGCTTGGATTTTCCGTGCCGGTGTTCGTCATCGGCTATGGGCTGATCTACTTCCTGGCGATCCAATCGAACTGGTTTCCGGTGCAGGGCTATCAGCGGCTGTCCGAAGGTTTCGGCGGCTACATCCACCGCTTGATCCTACCGTCGCTCACGTTATCGGTAATCTACATTGCACTCATCGCGCGCATGACGCGGACCAGCGTGATCGAAGTGCTGTCAGAGGATTACATCCGCACCGCACGCGCCAAGGGACAAACCGAGCTCAAGGTGATGTTCCGGCATGCGTTGCGCAATGCAGCGGTACCGATCGTCACCGTGATCGGTCTCGGCATCGCACTCTTGATCGGCGGCGTCGTCGTGACGGAAAGCGTCTTTACCATTCCAGGCCTCGGACGCCTCACCGTCGATGCGGTATTGGCGCGCGACTACCCGACCATTCAAGCGGTGATCTTGCTGTTCTCTTTCGTCTACGTGCTGATCAATTTGGCCGTCGATCTGCTTTATACCGTGCTTGACCCGAGGATCCGCTATTGAGCACCGATCCGACCATGAGCGTGCCTTCGCCGCCGCTCACCGCCACGTTCGAACCGGTGTCAATTCGCCCGACGGTTTGGGGTAAGCTGTGGCGCAACCCCGGCGTGGTGATCGGCGGACTGATGTTCCTCTTGATCACCGTGATGGGATTGTCCGCACCCTGGCTCGGCACTATGAGCCCGTCCGAGATCAATCCAGCCTTCCGCAACAAGCTACCCGGCGCGGAGGCGACGTACCGGCTCGATGACGGCACCAAGGCAACCCGCATCCATCACCTCGGCACCGATAGCCTAGGCCGCGATGTCTACAGCCGTGTCATCTACGGCGCGCGCGTGTCGATCCTGGTCGGCCTCGCCGTCGCCGCGATCTCGATCGTCGTTGGCCTGTTGATCGGGCTGATCGCGGGTTACATCCGATGGCTGGATTTCGTCGTGATGCGCATCATGGACGGATTGATGGCGATCCCGGCGATCCTGCTCGCAATTGCATTGGTGTCGCTGTTTCGCGCCGGCATCGGCAGCGTGATCGCAGCAATCGTCGTGCCGGAGATCCCCCGCGTGGTTCGCCTTGTGCGTTCGGTGGTGCTGCAGGTGCGCAACGAACCCTACGTCGAGGCTGCGATCACCCTCGGCACGCCGACGCCCACCCTTATTGCGCGCCACATTTTGCCGAATACGATCGCGCCGCTGATCGTGCAGGGCACGTTCATTTGTGCGTCAGCGATCTTGGTCGAAGCGATCCTGTCATTTCTCGGTATCGGCATTCCACCCGAGACGCCGACTTGGGGAAACATCATGGCGGAAGGCCGCGTGATGTTCCGTATCTTCCCGCACAACATTCTCTATCCCGGCATCCTGCTGGCGTTGACCGTGCTTGCCGTCAACATGCTGGGCGACGGCTTGCGCGACACGCTCGATCCGAAGATGGAGCGGCGCCCGTGAGCAAAACGCAGCCGGCAAACGTGCTCGAAATCGCGAACCTCGCCATCGCGCTGCCCAAGGGCGCCGACCGCCGTCACGCGGTCGACGATGTGTCGTTCTCGGTTGCGCGCGGCGAGATCGTCTGCGTCGTCGGCGAATCCGGTTCGGGCAAGTCGGTGACGGCGCAAGCGGTCATGGGCCTGCTGCCCAAGGGTCAATTGACCCGAGCGGCCGGCTCGATACTCCTCGAGGGCGAGAACGTATGCGCCGTCTCGACGCAGCGCCTGCGCGAATTGCGTGGCACCCGCATGTCGATGATCTTCCAGGAACCGATGACGGCGCTGAACCCGGTCGAGCGGGTCGGCGATCAGATCGGCGAAGTGCTGGAAATCCACACCAAGCTCGGCGCGGCGGAGCGGCGGCAGCGCGTGCTCGAAATTATGCGCGCGGTGCATCTACCCGACGTCGAGCAACTGATCGACAGTTTCCCGCATCAATTGTCGGGCGGCCAGCGGCAGCGCATCATGATCGCGGCGGCCCTCGTGCTCGATCCGGTGCTGCTCATCGCCGACGAGCCGACGACCGCGCTCGACGTCACGACACAGGCACAAATCCTGTTGCTGATAAAGGAGCTGCAAGTCCGGCGCGGCACCGGCGTGTTGTTCATCACGCACGATTTCGGCGTGGTGGCCGATATCGCCGATCGCATCGTCGTGATGCAGAGCG
>JANOOW010000037.1:0-17074 GCA_031421555.1 Hyphomicrobiaceae bacterium
TCCCAAGGGTATGGCTGTTCGCCATTTAAAGTGGTACGTGAGCTGGGTTCAGAACGTCGTGAGACAGTTCGGTCCCTATCTGCCGTGGGTGTTGGAGTATTGAGAGGATCTGTCCCTAGTACGAGAGGACCGGGATGGACGTACCTCTGGTGGACCTGTTGTCGTGCCAACGGCACAGCAGGGTAGCTATGTACGGTCGGGATAACCGCTGAAGGCATCTAAGCGGGAAACCTTCCTCAAAACGAGTACTCCCTTGAGAGCCGAGGAAGACCACCTCGTTGATAGGCCTGGTGTGGAAGCGCTGCAAGGCGTGTAGCTTACAGGTACTAATAGCTCGATTGACTTGAACGCTCTCATTAAGCAATGCTCATCGCGCTTCGCTGGCGCTGATTTGCACTAGACCAGAAGTCCTTCACTGTTTCGCTGACCTGGTGGCTATGGCGGGGTGGCTGCACCCGATCCCATTCCGAACTCGGCCGTGAAACGCCCCAGCGCCGATGGTACTCCGTCTCAAGACGTGGGAGAGTAGGTCGTTGCCAGGTCTGCCAAACAGTGAAGGAATTAGTCAATTGCTCCTCTTTTGATGTTGTTGGTTACAAAAAGCCGTCCGGCTCTGCTGGGCGGCTTTTTTGCGTTCGGGCTGATCCCCGCATTCATGCACTGTGAAGCGCTCTCGAAAATTCAGATTTCTGAGCCTGCTTTTCTCGATCCGCCGGGGCTGTGACGCGGTGGAACGGGCGGAACAAATCTGAGGTTGGCGCATTACCTGATGATTCTAGATCCGAGGACCAAAATCATGGATACGACCACCCTGTTGGTTATTTTGCTTGTGCTTCTCGTCGTGGGCGGCGGTGGACTTTACGGCCGGGGCCGATGGTTTTAGGCCTACAAGCTACAGTTCGGGGGAGTGATAAAATGACTTCAAGTCTCTGCTAGTCGGCGACTTGGTCGTGGCGCTTGCGGTTGTTGGGTACCTCTACTGGGCCGGCAGCGCAACACCATCGACATCAAGCTGCCCTCGGTGACGATTCAAAAGCCCTGAGACTGTTGAAATACAAAAGCCCCTGTCGTGCATGGGACAGAGGCCTTTAATTGCTCGGGATTACCCGGCAGCTTTTACCGCTTTGGCGTTATCTGGCTCTGACCCATGTTCGGCATCTATGATGAGCTGACCATCTCTCACGCTCACGTGAACCGTGTCGCCGTCCGTGACAGTTCCGGCCAAAATCGCCTCCGCCAGCTTATCCTGAACGTTTCGCTGGATCACCCGTTTGAGTGGTCGCGCGCCGTATGCTGGATCGTAGCCTTGGTTTGCCAGCCACTCGCGAGCCGTTCCCTCCAGTTCAACTGTTATCTTGCGATCAACCAGCAACTTCGCGAGCCGGACCAATTGAATGTCGACAATTGCGCCCATCTGATCGCGCTGCAGACGATGGAAAAGAATGATATCGTCCAACCGGTTGAGAAACTCCGGCCTGAACTTCAAACGGACTTCCGCCATCACATATTCGCGCACTGCTTCGGTATCTTCGCCTTCCTTCTGGTTGACGAGATATTCGGCGCCGATGTTCGACGTCATGATGATCAGCGTATTTTTGAAATCGACCGTTCGGCCTTGACCGTCGGTCAGGCGTCCGTCGTCGAGTACTTGTAAAAGTACGTTGAATACATCCGGATGCGCTTTCTCGATCTCGTCGAAGAGTACAACTTGATAGGGCCGGCGGCGGACCGCCTCGGTCAGCGCGCCACCCTCGTCGTAGCCGACATAGCCCGGCGGTGCGCCAATGAGGCGCGAGACCGAGTGTTTCTCCATGTACTCGCTCATATCCATGCGGATGAGCGCGGTTTCATCGTCGAACAAGAATGCTGCGAGAGCTTTCGTCAACTCGGTTTTGCCGACGCCTGTCGGTCCAAGGAACATGAAAGAACCGATCGGGCGGTTCGGGTCTTGCAGTCCGGCGCGCGCACGGCGGACCGCAGTCGACACCGCTTCCACCGCCTCTTGCTGACCGATAACGCGTTTCGCCAACGCCTCTTCCATCTTGAGAAGCTTCGCGCGCTCGCCCTCGAGCATGCGATCGACCGGAATTCCGGTCCAACGCGAAACGACCTGCGCGATGTGATCGGGCGTGACCGCTTCTTCCATCATCGGCACGATTTTGCCGTCACCCGCTTCGAGGATTTTCAGCTTCTTCTCGAGCTCGGGAATGACACCGTAGGTTAATTCGCCTGCCCGCTGATACTGGCCCTTGCGCTGCACTTGCTCCAACTCGGTGCGCCGCGTTTCCAACTCCTCCTTGAGCTTTTGCGCATCACCGAGCTTGTTCTTCTCTGCTTGCCACCGCGCCGTCATGCCTTGCGAACGCTCTTCGAGATCGGCCAGCTCTTTTTCCAGTTTGGATAGACGATCGCGCGAAGCCGTATCGCTTTCCTTCTTCAAAGCTTCCCGTTCGATGCGCAGCTGCATCAAGCGGCGATCGATCTCGTCCAGTTCCTCTGGCTTGCTGTCGACTTGCATGCGCAGACGCGACGAAGCTTCGTCGACGAGGTCGATGGCCTTGTCAGGCAGGAAGCGGTCTGAAATGTAGCGCTTGGACAAGGTCGCCGCTGCGACGATTGCCGAGTCTGTGATGCGCACGCCGTGATGAAGCTCGTACTTTTCCTTCAATCCACGCAAGATCGATATCGTATCCTCGACAGTCGGTTCGTTGACGAAAATCGGTTGGAAACGGCGAGCGAGAGCTGCATCTTTCTCAACGTGCTTGCGATATTCGTCCAGCGTGGTTGCGCCAACGCAGTGCAGTTCGCCGCGCGCCAAGGCAGGCTTCAGCAAATTCCCAGCGTCCATCGAGCCCTCGGATTTGCCGGCGCCGACAATCGTGTGCATCTCGTCGATGAACAAAATGATTTTGCCGGCCTCGGCAGTCACCTCCGAGAGAACTGCCTTGAGCCGCTCTTCGAATTCGCCACGATACTTCGCGCCTGCGATCAGCGCGCCCATGTCGAGCGATAGCAACTTCTTGTCTTTCAGGCTTTCAGGCACGTCACCTTTGACGATGCGTTGCGCCAGGCCTTCGGCGATCGCCGTCTTGCCGACGCCGGGTTCGCCGATAAGGACCGGATTATTCTTTGTACGTCTCGAAAGTACTTGGATGGTGCGGCGGATCTCTTCGTCGCGGCCGATTACCGGGTCAAGTTTGCCGTTGGCGGCTGCCTCGGTCAGGTCGCGCGCATACTTCTTCAGTGCATCATAGGATTGTTCAGCCGATGCCGAGTCGGCCGTACGTCCCTTGCGAATATCGTTGATCGCACTGTTCAGCGCCTGCGCGGTGACGCCGGCGTCGGCTAAAATGCGGCCCGCCTCTGAGCTTTTTTCCAAGGCGATCGCGACCAGAAGGCGTTCTGCAGTAACAAAACTATCTCCGGCTTTTTCGGCAATCTTCTCCGCACCATCGAACACCCGGGCTAACTCGGGCGCCATGTACAACTGCCCGGAACCGCCGCCGGAAACCTTGGGCCGCTTGGCAAGGCTGATCTCGACCGCTTTGAGCGCCTCCTTGGCGCGCCCGCCGGAGCGATTGATCAGGCCGCTCGCGAGGCCTTCCTCGTCATCGAGAAGTACCTTCAAAAGGTGTTCGGCTGAGAACTGCTGGTGGCCTTCCCTCACCGCAACGCTCTGCGCTGACTGAACAAATCCTTTCGCTCGATCGGTGTACTTATCAAAATTCATTGGATGCGCTCCTAACTACGTCTCACGTCCAAAAGGCCCGGCGAAATACGCTCTGTGAACTACCGGATACGGCTGGGCCATCGCCGGCCCCTCGCTGTCTTGGCATATATGGGACAGCGTATTGCCAAGCGAAAGGCGACAATCGCTGGTTTCTCAGCTGAGCAGCAATCTTGCATCCCAGCCAACGCGCTGCTTAGGTGCCCACGACTGCGAGGTGCCATGCCGATCCTGCGATCCAACATCGATACGTCCTCCGAAGAATTTCACGCCAACGCGGCTGCCATGCGATTGCTCACGGACGATCTCAGCGCGAAGCGCGCCGGGATCGCGGTCGGCGGCCCTGCAAAGCTCCGGGAACGCCACGCCGCGCGCGGTAAACTTCTGCCGCGGGATCGGGTTCTGGGACTACTCGATCCGGGATCTCCATTCCTCGAGCTATCGCAATTCGCGGCCTTCGGACAATATTCCGGCGATATCCACGGGGCCGGTTTGATCACCGGCATCGGCCGCGTTTCGGGCCGCGAGGTCATGATCGTTTGCAACGATGCGACGATCAAGGGCGGCACCTACTATCCGATGACGGTGAAGAAGCACGTTCGAGCGCAAGAGATCGCCTGGGAAAACCGGCTGCCGTGCGTGTATCTTGTCGATAGCGGCGGCGCGAACCTGCCCCACCACACAGAAGTGTTTCCTGACAGGGAGCACTTCGGCCGCATTTTCTACAATCAGGCGCGCATGTCGGCGGATGGTATCCCGCAGGTGGCAGTCGTCATGGGCAGTTGCACAGCGGGCGGCGCCTACGTGCCGGCGATGTCGGACGAAAGCGTGATCGTGCGCCGCCAAGGCACGATCTTCCTCGCCGGTCCGCCGCTGGTGAAAGCTGCAACCGGTGAAACCGTGACGGCTGAGGACCTGGGCGGTGCCGATATCCACACACGTCTTTCAGGCGTCGCCGATCATTATGCGCTCAACGATCATCATGCGTTGGAAATTGCCCGCGCGATCGTCGGCAACCTCAACACGGTGAAAAAGATCGAAGTGGCGACCCGCGAGCCACGTGCTCCGAAGTACGACACCGCCGAATTGGATGGCGTCGTGCCAGCCTCGCTGATGACCCAGTATGATACCCGGGAGGTCATCGCCCGGCTGGTCGACGGCTCCGAGTTCGATGAGTTCAAGGCCCTTTACGCGACGACGATCGTGACCGGCTTTGCGCACATCGAAGGGTTACCCGTCGGCATCATCGCCAACAACGGAATTCTTTACTCAGAGACTGCGCAGAAAGCCGCCCACTTCATCGAGCTGTGCGGGCACCGTCGCATCCCGTTGTTGTTTTTGCAGAATATCACCGGCTTCATGGTCGGACGCGAGGCCGAGGCGGGCGGTATTGCGCGGCATGGTGCCAAAATGGTCACGGCAGTCGCGACCGCTCGCGTACCGAAAATCACCGTCATCATCGGTGGCTCATATGGCGCCGGCAACTACGCCATGTGTGGCCGTGCCTACGATCCGCGCTTCCTATTCACGTGGCCGAATGCGCGCATCTCCGTGATGGGTGGCCCGCAGGCGGCGGGCGTGCTGGCGACGGTTCGGCGCGACAATATCGAGGCCGAAGGAAAGACCTGGAGCGCTGACGATGAGGCGGCCTTCAAACGGCCGATCCTCGAACAATTCGAGCGCGAGGGACACCCCTACTACGCGTCCTCACGCCTCTGGGACGATGGCATTATCATGCCGAGCGAAACCCGCCGCGTGGTCGCGCTGTCCCTGAGTGCCGCACTCAACGCGCCGATCGAAGCGCCCAAGTTCGGCATCTTCCGGATGTGACAAGGTTGGCGGTATGCTAAGTCGTGATTACCTCTGAGGGAGTCGAGTAGATGATCCGCGAGTTCAGTGTAGTGGTCGAGAAAGACGAGGAAGGTTTGTACGTGGCCTCAGTGCCAGCTCTGCCCGGCTGTCATACGCAAGCCGGCTCTCTTGATGAGTTGATGCAGCGCATCCGCGAAGCTATTCTCTTGTACATTGACGACAGTCCAGATGCTGGCGTTCCCGCCCTCGAATTCGTTGGCGTACAACGGGTTACGGTAGCAGCGTGAACCGGCGGCCAAGATTGTCGGGTCCTGAGATAATCTCGGCATTGAGAAAAGCGGGATTTGAAGTCACTCGAATTCGGGGCAGTCATCATCGGTTGCAACATCCAGATGGGCGCTCCACCACCGTTCCGGTGCATGGTATTGAAACGATTGGACCCGGTTTACTATCGAAAATTCTCCGAGACTGCGTTATGCCAATTGACGACTTCAACCGCTTGATATGAGTCCGCAGCCCTTTCCTAAAGCGCCATGAATTCCGACGTCGCCTGATTGTAGACGGATAACGTGCCCGATCCGATGTCGAAGTAGGCGCCATGCAGCGCCAATCGCCCCTTGCCCTCCAGGATCTTGATGCACGGGAACGTGCGCAGATTGTCAAGTGACGCGATCACGGATTCGCGCTCCAAGGCAGCGCGCATCTCAGCCAAAGGCTTGCCAGCGAAAGCCGCCGTTATACGTGCGCGGCCTTCGTCCAAAATCGACATCCAGTTGGTTATGAACTGGGCTTCCGTTTGACGCGCGGCGTCGTGCTCGAGGCAGGCGCGCACGCCACCGCATCCGGAGTGGCCGATGACCACGATGTGCTTCACCCGCAGATTCAATGCGGCGAATTCCAACGCAGCGCTGACGCCGTGATACTTACCCGTCGTCTCGTACGGCGGAACCAGATTGGCGACATTGCGGACGACGAAAAGCTCCCCCGGCATCGCGCCGAAAATGGTCTCGGGATCGACGCGGCTATCGCAGCACGACACGATCATAACCTCGGGATTTTGCCCGTTGTTGGCGAGTTCTTCGTAACGATCCTGGTTCGGCGCGAAGTGGCGGAACTTGAATCTGCGAAAGCGATCGGCCAGAAGCTCTGGGAAGTGGGTCATCGTCGTTGCCTCAGGGTTTGATGCCTATTGACGGTGGTCCAACGGGTAACAGATGAGCGAACACGCAATGACATACAAGGAAAATTGGCCCCCGGCAGCGCGTGGATATTTCGCGATAGGTGCCGAGCGCACGTCGAAAGCGCTCAACTTAGGCAATCTGATGCGCTCAGCTCACGGTTTCGGGGCAGCCTTCACGTTCACGGTTGGCGCGACCTACCACGCGCTCGAGGCACGTGCCGATACATCCAAAGGCCAGCTGCATCTTCCGCACTACAATTGGGCCACGCAACAGGACATGGCGCTGCCGCAGGGATGCAGCCTCGTTGGCGTCGAACTGACTGAAGATGCAATCGATCTGCCGAGTTTCCGGCATCCATTGCGGGCCGCCTATATACTGGGCCCCGAGCAGGGTTCGATTTCGCCGGAGTTGCTGGAGGCCTGCGACCACGTCGTCAAAATTCCAACCAGCTTTTGCATCAACGTCGCGATGGCCGGTGCAATCGTGATGTACGATCGCGTCAAGACTCTGGCGCGATTCGCCGATCGTCCGGTCGCGGAGGGTGGCCCGAAAGCTGCACTTCCGCCGCATGTGCACGGCCGCAACACAACCGGCCGGTGACAAAGGAGGGGCGAATTCCGTATACCGGCGTCATGCGTAGACCAACCCTTACGATCCTGACCTGTGTGATCGCCGCCTTTTCGGTGCACACCACCGTTGCCCAAACCCGCAACATCAAGAAGTTCGGCGAATGGCGTGTGATGGCCCATGAGGCAGCGGACACCCGGATCTGCTTCGCGATCGCCTCGCCGCGCCTGAGCGACCCGCCGGATACGAGCGGTGGCGCGTTCTTCTACATCTCCGCCTGGCCGAAAGAGGGTGTGCGCGCGGAAATCAGCGTCAAGACGAGCGCGAACTTGAAGCCCGGCGCGCCGGCTTCCATTCAACTCGATCAAACATTCTACAAGCTGTTCTCAAAGGGTGACCGCGCGTTCGTCATCGATGCTACCGATGAATTGAAGTTGCTCGAAGCCATGAAGAAGGGCTCGACTGTCACGGTGCTGGCGCAAAACGAGCAGGGTGTCATCAGTAAGGACACGTACTCCTTGTCGGGAATTGCGCAAGCGGTGCAGGCGATCAGCAGCGGCTGCAAATAGGTGCTGGAACGCAGCCCTTGCGACGCGCGGCGAGATCTCACATCGGAGTTGACCATCCGATTTGCGTATCTGGCACTTGCGGGGCATCGAGCCCAGCTGGTTGTGTCGAAAGGGTCAGTCCTGCGTGAGCCCGATTGTATGGCGAATAGG
This sequence comes from Hyphomicrobiaceae bacterium, assembly GCA_031421555.1. Classification (GTDB taxonomy): domain Bacteria; phylum Pseudomonadota; class Alphaproteobacteria; order Rhizobiales; family Hyphomicrobiaceae; genus JAKFWF01. The sequence continues at coordinate 8,007 of JANOOW010000037.1, forward strand.
GCTTGCGGCTCGCAACATCAAGTATCCAACGATCGCCGATAGCAGCGATCCGCTGAGCACGCCGATGCGTACGTCGGCTGCATACGCGGGCTCTGAAAATGCCAGCATGCCGATGAACAAGCTCATCGTGAAGCCGATGCCCGCGATCACCGCGATGGCATAGATTTGCATCCACGATGCGCCAGCCGGCATCCGGCAAAGTCCCGATTTCACCGCTAACCACGACGCGCCGAAGATGCCGGCTTGCTTGCCGACGAACAATCCCAGGGCAATGCCCAGTGGAACGGGTTCGATCAGTTTGGCGGCCGTAAAACCGCTCAACGTCACCCCGGCATTGGCGAACGCGAATAGCGGAATGATGCCGAACGTCACCCAGGGATGCAAGTCAGTCATTACGCGCTCCAGCAGGGGGCGAGACGCCGGGTCGCTCACCCGCAGCGGGATCGCCAAGGCGACGGCGACGCCAGCGAGGGTCGCATGCACGCCAGATTTTAGCACGCATACCCAGATGAAGATCCCGACGAGCACATAAGGCGCGAGTCTAGTCACCCCTCGCGCATTTAGTATGCCAAGGATACCAATTCCGATTGCGGCCAAGCCCAACGAATAGATCGACAAGTTTGCCGTGTAGAAAAACGCGATGATGATGATCGCACCGAGATCGTCGATGATGGCGAGCGCGAGCAGGAATACCTTCAGCGCTGGCGGCACGCGTGAGCCGAGCAGCGCCACTACACCGACGGCAAAGGCGATATCGGTGGCAGCAGGGATTGCCCAACCCTGCATTGCAACGGCATCACCCGCGTTGATCGCAGTGTACACCAGCGCCGGTCCAAGCATGCCGCCGATCGCAGCAAAGATAGGTAGTGCGGCCTGTTGCAGGCTCGCCAGCGCGCCGCTCAGCATCTCCTTCTTGATCTCAAGGCCGACATAGAAAAAGAAGATCGCCATCAGCCCATCGTTGACCCACAGCAGCAAAGGCTTGTCGAGGTTGAGGGCGCCGACGCGGATTGTAACGGGCGTGTCGAGAAGTCCATCGTAAATTGGGCTAAACCGCGAGTTGTCCAGGATCAAGGCGATGATCGCTGCCGCCAGCAAGACAATGCCGCCTGCCGCTTCATGATGAATTAGGCGTGCCCAAAACGGGTGGGAACTGGTTGTTGCGCTCATAACTATTCCTTGTTCAAGAACGGAAATGGATGAATTCCCAGGGGCTGATCTCGATGCCTTGCGGGATTTGAACTTCTATGAGTACCGGTTGCTTTGTTTCAATCGCGCCGGCGAGGATTGGTTTCAATGCTTCCGGCGATGAAACGCGGTGGCCCTCAATGCCGAAAGCCTTGGCGAGCGTCATGAAGTCGGGGTTGTCGAGAGCGGCGCCGATGACTCGGTTGCCGAAGTTGGTCTTCTGATCGCGCATCACATTCCCGAAGGAAGAATTGTTGAACAGTATAGTGATCAGCGCAATGTTATCCTGCTTCGCTGTCGCCAATTCCTGGATAGCGAACATGAAGCCACCGTCACCCGTGATAGCGATGACTGGTTTGTCGGGATGCGCCGCCTTCACGCCGAGCGCGGTCGGAAAGCCGTAGCCGAGCGTGCCTTGATGACCTTCGGTGATATAGGTGCGCGGCTCATAGACCGGAAAGCCGAAGTACGACGTAAAGCCAACTTGGGAGACCTCGTTGACAAAGATGCCATCACGCGGAAGCACTTCGCGGATGACATCGAGATAGGCGAGCTGCGGCTGCACCTTTTCGATCTTTTTGCGCGCCGCTTGCTTGGCCGCCGTCACGCTGGACCGGATCTTGAACGACGCAGCGGCGGTCTTGCGGGATTTTAGCCGGCGCAATTCGTCGAGCAGTGCCATTGTGCCGGCCACCGAGTCCGCGACGATGCCGGCATGCGGCACCAACCGCCGCATCTCGATCGGATCGATATCGATGCGGATGATATGCGGTGGCGGCGAGGGCCTATCGATCAACGTCATCATGCCGGTCCACCGCATCATCGGCAATTCGAGGCGTGTGCCGATGCCGATCACGGCATCCGTTTCGGGCCACAGTTCGTGCGCGACGAAGCACGAGATCCCCAGGTCTTGGTCTTCAGACATCACGCCGCGGCCACCGCGGAAAGCGGCGACCGGCGCGTCTAGTTCTTCCGCCAAAGCGCGGATGGCTTCGCTCGCGTGCTGCGCGCCACTACCCACCATGATCATCGGACGCTTCGCTTTGGCAAGGAGTGAAGCCGCCGCCGCAATCTCGGCAGGCGATACGGGGTGCGGCGTCGTTATCGAAGCTGCCGGCAATGGCGTGACATAGCCCTCGGCCGCCATCGCGTCCCAGGCCATTTCGACGGCAACCGGACCCGGCCGGCCCGTTGTCATCTGGCGAAAAGCTTCGTTGATAATCTCCGGCGCATCGGCCGTCCGCTCGATCCGCGCCGACCATTTCGTGAAGGTCCGCAGCGTGGCCAGCTGATCTGGAAGTTCGTGCAGGTGCCCGCGTCCGCGCCCAATGAAAGCCGAGGGTACTTGCCCGGTCAGGCAGAGAACCGGAGCGTTCGCGCCGAGCGCCGTGCAAAGTGCCGCGGACGTATTGAGCACACCCGGTCCGGGCACCACGGAAAAAACACCGGGCCGCCCGGTCGAACGGGCATAGCCGAACGCCATGTAACCGCATGTCTGTTCGTGCCGCGCACCATAGGTACGGATCTTGTCGCTATGCTGTTGCAGGGCGTCGAACAGTGGATACATCTGCACGCCGGGCAATCCGAACAATGAAGTGACGCCATTGGTAATGAGGGCGTCGACGATGGCAGCGCCACCCGTCATCATGCGCGCGTTTGCCATTCGACATCCTCCATTCCCACGAACCGGCTATGTGATGTAGCCTAATCACAATCGTACGCACACCCCGGAGCCAGACGGCGAATGACCGACATCCATATCCACTATCTCCATAGTCGTGATATCGCGCAGCTGGCGATGACGGACAGCGAAATCCTGACAGCCGTCGAAGGGGCGATGATTGCGCAGGCGACCGGCAAGGCTGTCATCGAGCCGCGAACGCATCTTGTACCCGAGAAGGGTTCGACGCGTGGGCATTTCAATGTGTTGCGCGGCGTCGTGCAGCCGTTGGGGCTAGCCGGTGTAAAGGTGGTCGGCGACTTTTTCGACAACTACAAGCACGATCTGCCATCCGAAATGGCGATGCTCTATCTCGCCGACCCGCAAACGGGCCGGCCGATCGCGATGATGGATGCAACCGCGATCACGACCATGCGCACGGGCGCTGTGACGGCGATCGGCGCCAAGTATCTGGCGCGCAAAGGATCGAAAATTCTAGGTCACGTCGGTGCGCGCGGCACGGCGTTCTGGAACATCAAGCTGATGGACGGGCTGTACGACTTTGATGAAATCCGGGTGCACTCGCGGCGCCGCGAGAGCCGGGATGCGTTTGCCGCCAAGATGAGCAAGGCGCTGGGCAAGAAGGTGATCGCCACGGACGATTGGCAAAGCTGCGTCGAGGGCGCGGATATCATCGTCGATGCGTCGCGCCTCGAAGCACCGGCGCCCATGCTCGAGAACGCGTGGATCAAGAAGGGCGCGCTGATCATGCCCTACGGCACGATGAGCGTGGTCGAGGAAAGTTTGCCCGATATCATCGACAAGTGGGTGATGGACGATTTCGGCCAGGCGCACGCTGGCAAATTCGGCGCGCTGCGGCGGCAGATCGACAACGGCAGTCTCAACAAGGATAATCTGCATGCCGAGATCGGGCAGATCGCCGCCGGCATGAAGCCGGGACGCGAGCGCGACGACGAGACAATTCTATTCTGGCATCGCGGATTGTCTCTGTCGGATATTGCACTGGGTGGGGCAATGCTCGCCAAGGCGAAGGCGCTCGGGATTGGCCAACAGTTGTTCTATGCCCACTTCGAACCGGGCGGGAATCACTGACGATGGTCGAGCAGGTGTCACAAGCGTGGGCGGATGATGTGCTGCGGTTCTGGTTTCAAGAATTGAAGCCGGAGCAGTGGTTCAAGAAAGATGCCGCGGTCGATGCGGCAATCGTCGGCCGGTTTGCGGGCACGCACGCTTTAGTCGATGCATCCGGCGTCGCGGCCTTGTTGGAAAGTCCCGAAACAGCACGTGCTGCCATTCTCGTGCTGGACCAATTCTCGCGGAACATGTTTCGCGGCACCGCGCGTGCGTTTGCCAGCGACCCCAAGGCCCTGACGATCGCCGAGGAGGTTATCGCGCGCGACTGGGATCAGTCTTTCAACAACTCCGGACGGCTGTTTGTCTATCTGCCGTTCGAGCACGCCGAGGACCTTACCAATCAGGCGCGCAGCGTCGCGCTGATCTTCAGCCTCGCTGATGATTTTCTGACAAAGTTCGCGTTGGATCATCAAGTCATCATCCAGCGCTTCGGCCGGTTTCCGCACCGCAACGATACGCTCGCCCGTCGATCGACGCCGGAGGAAATCGCGTTCCTGCGACAGCCGGGCAGTTCGTTTTGAACTCCGCCGTACAACAACAACCGCACTTGAGGACCTCACAGTTCAATGACCGAACTCACCAGCCTGAAGCCGATGAACCCTGCCTTCGAGGACGTCATCCGAACAAGCTTCGAGGCGCAAGGATTGATGCGGACGATCGGCGCGCAGTTGCGATCGGTAGCGCCCGGCCGCGTCGTAATCGAGCTGCCGTACTCCGACGCCGTTGCCCAGCAACAGCGCCTGTTTCACGGCGCCGGAATCGGTGCGATCGGCGATGTTGCAGGCGGCTATGCAGCGCTGTCGTTGATGCAAGCAGGTAGCGAGGTCGTCACCGTCGAGTACAAGGTCAACTTCATCCGGCCGGCCGTTGGCGGCCTGTTGCGCGCCGAAGGCCAGGTATTGCGGGCAGGCAGATCCATCACCGTCTGCCGCATCGACGTGGCGGCGATCGAAAACGGTCAAGCGACGGTGGTCGCCCTGCTGCAGGCGACCTTTATGCGGGTCGCCACCTAGGCGCGCGGATGCGCTTTGTCATATACCGCTAGCAGCCGGTCGCGATCGACTTCCGTATAGACCTGTGTCGTCGATAGCGACGCGTGGCCCAGAAGCTCCTGGATCTGTCGAAGGTCCGCGCCCGCTGACAGCAGATGCGTCGCAAACGAGTGGCGCAACGCGTGTGGTGTGGCGCTCGCCGGTAACTTCAACTGCCCGCGCATGCGCTCCATCGCCAGTTGAATAATGCGCGGCGAGAGTGGCCCACCCTTCGCGCCGCGGAACAAAATGTCGTCGCGTTCGAGCGGGAACGGGCACAGCGCGATGTAGTTCGCGATTGCCGCGATTGTCAGCGGGATCACCGGCACCGCGCGCTCCTTCAAGCCCTTGCCGATGATGCGCAGCACGTCGCGCCCGGCCGTCGGCGCATCTTTCACGAGCAGCCCCAAGGCTTCGGAGATGCGCAAACCAGAGCCGTACAGCAGCAGCAGCACGGCGGTATCGCGCGCGACGATCCATTCGATATCGCTTGTACTGGCCACCGCGACGACATCCGCCGCATGTCGAACGGTGAGCGGCTTCGGCACGCCGTGCGGTACCTTGGGGATGGCAACGGTCAGCACGGCGCGGTTGGTCAAAGTCTCTTCCGCCTCGAGCCAACGGAAGAACATGCGCAGCGCCGACATCGATCCGGCCAGCGTTCGCCCGGAGATGCCTTGGCGACGGCGGCGCGCGAGGAACCCCCGGAACATGCGGGCATCGAGCTTGGCTAGATCTGCCATGACGGGCGCACGCCCACGCTCGGACTTGAGGTGCCTGAGGAATTGAATGAGGTCGCGTGCGTACGCCTCCCGCGTGCCCTCGGACAAGCCACGGTCGCGCACCATGTGGGTGAGCCAGGCTTCGACCGTGCTCGCGAGATCGTCGCCAAGCGGCAGCGCGCCATCCTCGCTGAGGAATTCCTGCAGTGCTGTCATAACTGATGTTCTCTGCTTTACATCGCGACCGCCGGTTGGGCCGAATCAATGCTGTCTCCGTCGCTAGTCTGAGGCATAAAGCTGATGAGGTGTTAACGAGCCACGCATGACTGCCGTGAGGTCTGTCTCGGATGCAAAAGCAACTTACGCCGTCGACAGGCAGTTGGCGCGCGTGTGCCGTGCTGATCGGATTTGCGGCGTTGACGTTGCCGTTGATGCCGGTCCAGGCCTTGCTACTGCGCACAAGTCTGCGGGGCGCCCGCGCGTTTCCGTATTGGTACCACCGGCAAGTATGCCGCCTTGTCGGAATCAGGCTTCATATTGAAGGTTCGATAGAGCGCGATAAGCCGGTTCTGGTCGTGGCCAACCACTCGTCTTGGCTGGACATCCCGGTGCTGTCGGCGGTGGCGCCGGTGTCATTCGTCGCCAAGAAGGAAGTCGGCGGCTGGCCATTCGTCTCACGACTGGCCCGGTTGCAACGCAGCGTGTTCGTCGATCGAACACGGCGGACGGCGGTGGCTGACACGACGTCGGAAATGGCGCATCGGTTGGCTGCCGGCGATGCACTCGTGCTGTTTGCGGAGGGCACCTCGACAGACGGCAACCGGGTGCTACCGCTGCGCACGTCGCTATTTGGGGCGGTAATGCCGGGCCGGGATGAGTTGGCACCTTCGCGGGGTGTCGTTCAGACCTGCGCCGTGGTCTACCGTCAGCTGCACGGGCTGCCGATCGACAGGGCTGGCCGATCGCTGATTGGCTGGTATGGCGACATGGAGATGGGCCGCCACGCCTGGGAACTGCTCAAAGCCGGACCGCTGGATGTCAGCATCCGGATCGGGCCACCCGTTGCCTTTAGCGCGTTCGCTGGTCGCAAGCAGCTCGCCCGCCACGCAGAGGATCAGCTGCGCGAATCGGTTGTTAGCCTACTTCGCGACCGGCCGGTAAACGAGCCTGTCGCAGTCGCCACCCCCGCTAAGAAAACCCCGGCGGCTCTATCGGCGCAGCCAAAGATCTCTGCGAGATGGACGTAAGGCTATTCCTGAGCATTGCTGCATCGCAACATTTGGATGACATTCGGCGTTCTGAGCACTATCGTAACGTTCTAGAACCACCGCTGTCGTAAAGTGCGCCACTGGCCGGGGACCGCGAGAGGCTTATGTCAGAACAATCCAAACTCACTCCAGCCGTAGCAAAGAAGGTCTTCGTGCGCACGTTTGGGTGTCAGATGAACGTTTATGACAGCGAGCGCATGATAGAGGCGCTTGCGCCGGCCGGGTTCACGGAAACTTCTGAATTGGCCGATGCCGACCTCGTCGTCCTGAACACGTGTCATATCCGCGAAAAGGCAGCCGAAAAAGTCTATTCCGACCTCGGCCGTATTCGCGATGTGAAAGCCGAACGTACCGCACTTGGTAAAACTACGATCGTCACTGTTGCCGGATGCGTCGCGCAAGCCGAGGGGAAGGAGATTTCCCGCCGCGCGCCCGTAGTCGATATCGTCGTTGGCCCGCAAAGCTACCACCGCTTGCCGAACTTACTGACTTCGGTACGGTCCGGCCGCCGGATCGTTGAGACGGTGTTCCCGGATGAAGACAAGTTTTCGCAGCTTCCAGCGCGAACGGGGCCACGCCAGACGGCCGCATTTCTCACCGTGCAGGAAGGCTGTGACAAATTTTGCACGTTCTGCGTGGTGCCGTATACCCGTGGCGTGGAGTTCTCGCGACCTGTTGATGATATTCTCAGAGAAGCCAAGGCCTTGGTCGACCGCGGAGTGCGCGAATTGACGCTGCTCGGCCAGAACGTCAACGGTTATCACGGCGCCGGTCCAGATGGACAACCGCGGTCACTATCCGCGCTGCTAGCGCGCTTGTCGGAACTGCCCGCTCTCGAGCGCCTGCGCTACGTGACCAGCCATCCACGCGATATGAGCGAGGATTTGATCCAGGCCCATCGCGATATGCCGAAGTTGATGCCATACCTGCATTTGCCGTTCCAGGCCGGCGCGGACCGCATCCTCGCGGCGATGAACCGCAAGCACACGGCGGACGATTATCGCCGGCTGATCGAGCGCATCCGCGCCGCCCGCTCCGACATTGCATTATCCACCGACATTATCGTCGGCTTTCCGGGCGAGACCGACCGTGAGTTTGCGCAAACCCTCGATCTCGTTCGGGAAATCGGCTTCGCCCAGGCATACTCGTTCAAATACAGCGCCCGTCCGGGAACACCGGCCGCAACGATGGACGGACAGGTTCCCGAGGACGTCAAGACGGAACGCTTGGCGCAATTGCAAGACCTTTTGGAAATGCAGCAAAAATCGTTCAACGACGGCTTCGTCGGGCGCGTCGTGCCGGTCTTATTCGAGCGCACGGGGCGCCGCGCTGGCCATCTCGTCGGCCGCACGCCTTATCTGCAGCTCGTGCATGTCGAAGCCGCCGAAGCAGCGCTGGGTCACGTACTGCCCGTGGCAATCGCATCTGCCAGCCAAAACAGCCTAACTGGAACTCTCGAGGCGGCTTGAACATCTTGTTGGGCGGTGTCGCGTTGGCACAGCTGTCTTCGCATCGCCCACCTCGTTATGCTAGAGTGCTATTGAGCTTGAACTCGATCGACCTTGGAGCCTATCGATTTGACAGTATATCGCGGACCAGCCGCCCCCGGCGGAGCAGCGCGGAACAAAAAAACAGCCGGCCCCAAGAAACGGGTCGTCGTCCCATTCGAGGACAACCGGTTTTTACCCCGCCTATTGGGCGAGCATGACGCGCATCTTGCGCTCATCGAGGACAGGCTCGATATCCAAGCGCGCGCCCACGGCAACGTCATCATTCTTGAAGGTTCGGAAAGCGGCTGCGATCTCGCCCGTGACGTGCTCGAACAACTCTACACCCGCTTGCAAAAAGGCGATGACGTTGGCGCCGGCGACATCGATGGGCTGATCCGGCACGTGAAGCAGGACGATCCGGCAGCCGTCAGCGACGGACGCGCGCAGGTCTCGACACGCCGCAAGACGGTCAACGCGCGGACGCCTGCGCAAAGCACGTATATGCGCGCGATCGAGAAGACCGATCTCGTGTTCGGCATCGGCCCTGCGGGCAC
>JANOOW010000038.1:0-15382 GCA_031421555.1 Hyphomicrobiaceae bacterium
ACCGCACGCCTCCGGACAGATTAGACCCTTACCCATCGCGTTGGCGCCGACGGCGGCCGGGAGCGCGCCCGGCACCGCGCGTAGATGGCCGTCGAGTTGCAATTCGCCGATGGCAACGAACCCCTCTACCGCGTCCGGCGAAATGGCACCCATCGCGACCATCATCGCGAGCGCGATCGGCAGGTCGAAATGACTACCTTCTTTCGGCAGATCGCCCGGTGCCAGATTGACCGTCAACCGCGTCCACGGCAGGCCGAGACCGATCGCGTGCAACGCGTTGCGAACACGCTCCCGGCTTTCGGCGACCGCCTTGTCCGGTAGCCCTACGACCGCAAACACGTGCTTCCCCGGGGTGATGCGCACTTCGACGTGGACCGGGCGGGCTTCGATGCCGACAAACGCGACCGTAGACATTCGACCAAACATGACATCCCCCTTTAGCCCAGAAAAGGGTAGCACGGATCCGTCACGAGCGCAAGAACATTATGAGAACATTACTCGATGAACGGCAGGCTTATCAGGAGTGTAAATCCGTTGAATGTGCAGATCAGTCCGATGACGGCGCACACCGCGCTGAACATCAACAACATATTCCCGCTCGAAATGAGCGCAACCGATGCGATGACGATCGCGATTTGCAGGAACGCCTGCCCATAATCGAAATAGGGATCGCGGCGCAGCGAATAGTCACGCTGTCTTTCCAGATCCTTGTTTTTGGCGAAGATCTCGTCCAGGCCCTCTTTCGTCGTGGGATCGGCGGTCAACCGCGCGATGTCGGCCTTGCGCATCTTGATCTTGTCCTCATAGAGCGCCTTCGCCTCGGGCGTCATCTGCGGGTTGGCCTTCACCGTCAGTTCGAGTTCGTCGACGGCGAGCATCAGCGCATTGCGGCGCAAATTCTTGGCCTGGAAGAACGCCCAGCCGTTGGTTGCTTCGATATTATACCGCGTCGAGTCCTTCGTGGCGTTGCCGCCGCCCATGGCGCAAATCGCAAGGAACACCGCGACGATGCCAATGTACACGCCGATCCAGCGATCGCGAGCGGCCTTGTTGTCTTTCTCGGCATCGTGGCCAAGCCCGGTCCAAGCCATCGTGATTCCCCGTTATCCGTTGCAGGCGGCTGGACTTACCCGAGCGCACGCTTTTCGACGACGCGTCCTTGGTCATCGAGGCGGTAGACGATTGGCACGCCGGTGCCAAGCTCGACCTTGAGAATTTGCTCGGGCGTCAGCTGATCGAGCTTCATGATCATCGATCGCAAGGAATTTCCATGTGCCGCCACAATGACGTTGAAACCAGCCTTCACCCGCGGCCAGATCGCCTTATCGTAATAAGGCAACGTGCGGGCGGCAGTGTCCTTCAAGCTCTCGCCGCCGGGCGGGGGCACGTCGAAGCTGCGGCGCCAGATCAAGACCTGCTCTTCGCCCCATTTGCTGCGCGCATCGTCCTTGTTGAGACCAGCCAAATCACCGTAGTCGCGTTCGTTCAGGGCTTGGTTCTCGATCGTCTCTAGACCGTTCTGAGCAAGCTCGCCGAGTATGAGGTTCAGTGTGCGCTGTGCCCGTTGCAGAACGCTGGTGAACGCTATGTCGAAGTGAAAGCCCTCGGCCTTCAGCAGCTGGCCCGCATGCTTTGCTTCCGCAACGCCCTTCCCGGTGAGATCCGGATCACGCCAACCGGTGAACAGGTTGAGCTTATTCCACTCGCTTTCGCCGTGCCGCACAAGCACGAGAACGTTCTTCGCCATTGTCTTCTCTGATCCAGTTGCTATCGCCGCGATGGTTTCTATAGTCCGAGAACGTCAGACATGGAAAATAGTCCTGGGCCCTTACCCTTGCCCCAAAGCGCTGCCTTGATCGCGCCGCGCGCATAGATGGTGCGGTCAGCTGCGAGATGAGAAATCTCGATGCGCTCGCCTTCACCGGCAAAAATAACGCTGTGATCGCCAATGACGGAGCCGCCGCGCATGACGGCAAAGCCGATGTCGCCGGCCTTGCGCGCGCCGGTGTGACCATCGCGAACGCGAACGCTATGGTCCGCCAACGCAATGCCGCGTCCGCCGGCGGCCGCTTGGCCGAGCATCAATGCAGTGCCGGATGGCGCATCGACCTTGTGCTTGTGATGCATCTCGAGAATCTCGATGTCGTAATCCTGGTCCAAGGCCGCTGCAATCTTGCGCGTGAGACCTACCAGCAAGTTGACGCCGAGGCTCATGTTGCCGGCCTGGATGATCGTCGCGTGGCGCGCTGCGGCCGCGATCGCCTTCTGCTCGTTCTCGCCGATGCCGGTGGTGCCAATGACGTGGACGATGCGCGCGTTGGCTGCCAACCCCGCAATCTCGGCGGATAAGGCGGGCGCGGAGAAATCGACGATGGCTTCGATGCGTGCGATCAACTCGAGCGGATCATCCGAAATCGTAATGCCCAGCGGGTCAAGTCCCGCGACCTTGCCGATGTCCTGGCCGATCCAGTCGCTGCCCGCACGCTCGATGCCGCCGGCGATCTCGCAGGCGGGCATTGACGCCATCGTGCGAACGAGTTCGCACCCCATACGCCCAGCCGCACCCATGACTGCGATCTTCATGACGCTGGATGCTCCCAATTGGCTGGCACTATGGGCACGCTTCAACTCTTCTTGGCGCGCTCGATCGACTGGAGAATGAGAGCGCGCGCTTCATCGGCATCGCCCCAATGGTCGATCTTCACCCACTTACCGGGCTCCAGATCCTTGTAATGCTCGAAAAAATGCTGGATCTGCTGCATCGAGATTTCGGGCAGGTCCTTATAGCTGAACACCTTCTCATAGCGCTTGGTGAGTTTTGGGCTCGGCACGGCGATGATCTTTTCATCGCCACCGCCATCGTCTTCCATGACGAGCACACCGACGGGGCGGCAATTGATGACCGCGCCGGGAACGATTGCGCGCGTGTTGCACACCAGCACATCGATCGGGTCGCCATCGGCCGACAACGTGTGCGGCACGAACCCGTAGTTTCCGGGATAGCGCATCGGGGTATAAAGGAAGCGATCGACGAACAGCGTGCCGGATGCTTTGTCCATCTCGTACTTGATCGGCTCGCCGCCGATTGGCACTTCGATCACGACGTTGATATCGTCAGGTGGATTCTTGCCGGTGGGAATCATGTCAAGGCGCATGGGAGATCCAGTTCCAGCGGCAGCCGAAGCTGCACAGTTTCAATGGGTGTCGCCCGCACTTGTGCCGCAGACTGCGCGCTGCGACAATCCCCGTCTCATGTATAAAGCTCGCGGTTAGTGCTGGAACTCAACCCCAAGCGAATGCAAGCTTAGACAGCTTGGCTGAACCGATCTTGTCCGCGCGCTTGGCGATCGGGCGGCCGCCACGGCGCCAATAGAATGCGATCGCCGCGTCATTGTCGGCCAACGCCCACACGATCAGACCATTGAGGCGTCGCATGTCGAGGGCATAGCGGCAGGCTTCGAACAGGTGTTCGCCATGACCTAAGCCCTGGTACAATGGCGACAGGTAAATTTCGTAGATCTCGCCTTGCTGGGCCCCCCGGGCACGCGCTACGCCGCACGTTGCATATCCCGCGATCTTACCGGCAACTTCGAGCACGAAAAGTGTATCGCCAGATCGGATAGTCGTGCGCCACCAGTCGGGATTGCGGCGGCGGATCATTGTCTCGAGATGCAGGTGCGGGATGATACCCCGGTAGGCTAGTTCCCAGGAGTCGCGAAACACAGAAGACAGAGCTTTCGCATCAGAAAGCTTGCCGCGACGCACGCGCACTTGAGCACTGGAACTAAGCATTCCGTGACTTTGCGATATCGCGGCGCACTTGAACAGACCCTTTTTTGCCGCTGGCATTGGGATCGAGCGATCAAACAACGTGCGCCTCAGACAAAAAGCCCGGCTTGCTTTCGCAGGCCGGGCTTGTCTTTAATGGTCGAAATGAAGCGTCGATCAGGCCGACTTTTTCATTTGCTCGAAGCTCTTCGTGGTAGCTGTGTTCATGCTCTCAAAGGTCTGACGGGCAAGCTTCGTCGAGAGTTCAAAAAACTCCTTTGACTGGGCGCCGACAGCTGCGAACTGCTGCTGCATGAAATCGGCCTGAAGCTTGGCAGCTTCCGGAATAGAACGGGCGCGGGCGATCGCCTGAGCAGCATCGAACAGGCTCTCGGTGTTAGCCATGGTGTTGTGCATGACCTTCTCGCCGAGCGTTTTGACACTGGCTTGCGCGGCAACCATCACATCTTCAACGACCTTGGCGCTGTCTTTGGTAGCAGTATTGATCTTCTGGTACGCTTCACGGGTCTTGGCGACGCCTTCTTCAGCCATGTGCTGAACGTTCTCAGGGATGCGCGCATCCTTGGCAGCGTTGAACATGTCTTGGGCCTGGCGAGTGAACTGGTCGTTGATGCTCATGAGGGATGCTCCTGTCGGGGGTTGCTAGGTGTGTCGAATTTTGGGCTGATAAACTCGATCGTTAGCGCGACACCTGGCAAGCATTGCTAAGAGCGTCGCTCAACTTCAGCTGATCGAAACATAATGCATGTTTTTTTGCAGTGCAACAATTTCATGTTGCGTCGCGGTATGCCATTTTGACGCAGCTGTATCGCGCGGTCCCTAGCCTGCAGTGCAGACCAGAGTATCATAGTGGCGAAAATAGGTCCCGGTAACCCATGGCGGCTGGATCGAACATTATATCGCTGGGTTTCAACGGACGTGCGAGCGTCAGGCCTTCCAGTGTCCGGCATCGCGATAGTGCCACATAAGCTTGCCCGTGAGCGAACGTACCCTTCCCCAGATCGATATAAACTTTATCGAGCGTCAAGCCCTGGCTCTTGTGAATCGTCAACGCCCATGCCAGCCGCAAAGGCAGCTGCTTGAACGTGCCAGCGATCGTCTCGACGATTTTCTCAGCCGTCTTGTCGAAGGCGTAACGCCGGTTTTCCCACGAGGCTGCCTCGACCTCGTACTCACGTCCATCGATCGCGACGAACGCTTTATTGTCATCCAGGCGTGCGACGCGCCCGATCGTGCCGTTGACCCAGCGTCCGTCCGGATCATTGCGTAGCATGATCACCTTGGCGCCCGGCTTCAACGTGAGTGCCGTATCCGTTGGATGTGCGCTGTCATTGAACTCGCCGGTGACCTTCGCCTCGAACGTCGTGCCGCTGCCAGGCAACGCCGCCAGAAACGCTGTGTTGATGCGATGCGCGGCAGCATTCGTCGGGGTGAGGATCACATAGGGATCCCCCTCGGAAAGGGTCTTGATTGGTGACACACGCTCGTTCAAGCCACGCAGATCGTCATCCTCTGCCGTACCGTCGCGGATCCGATCGAGCACGTCCAGCAACGCCTCATCGCGCTGCCGGAACACTTCGCCCAGCTCCAGTAGCGACGTACCGGCGCCCTCTCGCAGCGCATCGATACTGAAGAAGAACGGCCCGCCGTGCGCGTCCTGCAAATACCCGGCTTCCTCGCCGCGCTGGACGATAGGTGGCAACTGATGCAGATCGCCGAACAGTAGAAGACGCACACCGCCGAATGGCTCTCGCGGGCGGCCTCGATTGAGCCTCAAACTTAGATCGATCGCATGCATGAGATCGGAACGGACCATCGACACTTCGTCGATGATCAGCATTTGCAGACGCCGCATGATGCCACCGTTGCGGCTGCGCCGTATATCGCTCGATTGAATCAGCTTGGGTGGAAAGCCGAAAAAGGAGTGGATCGTCTGTCCGCCAGCGGTCACGGCTGCCAAGCCGGTTGGCGCAACCACCACATTGGGCACCTTGATCATGTCGCGCAGTGCCCGCAAAAGCGTCGACTTGCCCGTCCCAGCGCGACCGGTGACGAACAAATGACCCTGTTCCTCTCCTGAAACGAACCGTGCCGCCGCCTCGTACTCAGGCGTCGGCGTCAGACCAGCAGGCCACGATCCATAAGCGGATGCGACGGGCGCGAGCGGCGGCTTTGACAATTGCGGTATTCCAGGCTGAGACGGTATCAGCCTGCTTTAGCGAAAGATCGGCGCCGCTGACAGCCCTGACGTCAAAATCCGAGCACGCGTTTTGCAGCGGCGATTGTTTCCGTCGTCGATCCTTCCGGCAAGGCAACGCGCTGGCCGTCACGCAATTGGATTTCCGGCTGGCTGAACGGGTAGCCGTCATCGTCGAACCGCGATGCCAAGCCAATGGCCGCAATCTGATCGAAGTGAACCTCGACGGTCGACGTCGCGAGCAGACCGCTCTGGACAAACTCGACCTTGCGCGCTTTGGCGTCGACGATGATTGCCGTGACATCGCCTGGCCATAGGAGGCTAGCGGCGAAAAGCACGGTCGCCACCATCAGCATCGAGGCGAGTAGTGCGAAGAGGATCGTGCGGCCGTGCTGAATGATGCTCGGATCGATGACTGCAATCACCAGCATCGGTGCCGACAGGCCCAGCAAAATTGGCGACAGCATATGGAAATTGAAACGGCCTGACACGCGCCCACGTATTTGGTCATCTCCGAGCACAAGCCGGGAACTCGCCGAACCAGCGGAAACATTCATGGTTAACAACCCTTTTAACAACATCCCATATTGTCAGCATACAGTCATTTGATTGACATTTCGTTGCAAGAATTTTAGGCAGACCTTACCGGCATGCCAAATTTCTCAAGCAGTACAGGCAGTTAAATTTTGTACAAGTTGCCGACGTTTGCGAATAAGCATTTTGAATGCTTCGGTGGCATAAATGCAATGTGCCCCCGAGACAGGCTCGTGTAGGCTCTCCGAAGCAATGCAAGGGACATGCAGTACCTTCATTGTCAGTCCAGACTTTGGCCTCCCGGCAGGGAGGCCATTTTTTTGCCTTTGCCTTCAGACGAAGATGAACTTGCCTGCGGCAACGAGTAGTACAATGCCGAGCAAGCGCTGCAATATAACCGTCGATGCGACGCCGATGCCGATGGAAGTTCCGGCGAGCGCGCCGAGGAGCGCGGCGATAACGAAGTAAGGCAACTCGACAGGCAGCGTTTTCAAGCTCAACAGGTTGCCAGCCAGTCCCGCGAGCGAATTGAAGAGAATGAAGGGCGCGGTGATGCCCGATGCCTGCCGGGTGCCTGCCCAGCCGAAAAATAAGAGGAGCGGGCTCAAGAATATTCCACCGCCCGTGCCGGTTAGACCCGAGAGCAAGCCGACGAGCCCGCCGGCAAAAAGCCCTGCGATCCACGGCATCGGTATGGACGCACGATCGGTTGCCGCGTTGGTGCGCGGTTGAAGCAGCAGTTTGAGCGCTGCGACGAACAGTACGATGCCGATCAGTAGGCGGTACCAGTCACCTGGCAGCTGAACCGTGCCCCCGATGAAAGCAGCCGGAATAGAGGTAACCAGCAGCGGCGTCAGCATTTTCCAGTTCGTCAAGCCGGCGCCGTTCCAGCGGTAGGTCGCGAGCGTCGCAACGATGATGTTCAACGTCAGCGCCGTCGGCCGCATGATCGCTGGCGTCAAACCGAACAACGCCATCGCAGCGATGTAACCAGAGGCGCCAGCGTGACCTACCGACGTATAAATCAGGGCTGCTGCGAAGATCAGGCAAGCGAGAAGAGCAATGTCGACGGGCGTCACGCGTTACACTCCGGCGCTAAGGTCAGAACTGCAGGGGGCACCGAGACTACATCGCAAGCCACCGCTCCATAATCTCCTTCACCGCTTCAGGTGCTTCCATCGTCGCCAGGTGACCGCAGTTTGGAATAACCTCGAGCACGCTATCTGGTAGGCCGGCGTGCATCTCCTCTGACACCTTGACCGGCGTCAACGCGTCCTGCGCGCCAACGACGATCGCCGTTGGACATTTGATCTGCGCGAGGAATGGCCGATTGTCCGGCCGGCTCATGATCGCCTGCTGCTGTCGTACGAACGCGTTGACACCGATGCCATCGCCCATAAGGAGCACGCGCGCCGTGAGGTCCCGGTCAGCCAACCGATCCGTGTGGATCAAATAACGCAAAAGCATTCCCTGCACGGCGCGGGTTCCGATCGACTGCGCAGCCCCTATGAGTACCCGGCGTTGCTTCTCCTGCTCGGGCCGGTCGGCACGCGCATTGGTGTCGAGCAGGGCTAGCCGTGTGATCCTATCGGGAGCCTGACGCAGCATCTCGAATGCGATGTAGCCACCCATCGACAGTCCAGCCAGAGCGAACCTTTCGGGCGCATGCCGCAATATCGAGCGGGCGATACCCGTCATCGTGTCTGCCGTCGTGTGATCCGCCACGTGGCACCGGTGCCGGCCGCCGAAATGCGCGATCTGTGCCGCAAAGAGATCACCGCTGCACAGCAAGCCGGGCACGAACACAATATCCTGCGATAAACGATCCACGGCGATCTCCACTATTCGGGCAGGCATTCATGCCCCGATTTCGTCGATAAAGACACGAAATTGCTAGTTCGAAGCAACAGTTGCGTGGGTGATGCGCGCCCAGCCCACCGCATAGGATTGGGTCTGCCAGGTTTTGCTTGCATTTACAGGCGATCTCTGTCAGGGCACCATTTGTGCTGGGCGCAGGGGATCTGAGGTTTCCGTTGATCCCTTTTGAAAATCCAGCCGCATTTTTTGCCACCAATAGGCAATATCACCCCTGCGCTCGTTCTGACGCTTATGTCTACGCCTTTGAGGGTGTGATATTTGCGTTGCCATGGGAGATGGAGACGATCCCTTTTGCAAACGAAGCCCTTCGCTGAGCTCGGTCTCAGCCCCAAGGTCCAGGCCGCCATAGATGCTGCCGGATATACAATAGCGACACCTATCCAATCGCAAGCAATCCCGGTCGCCGTATCCGGGCGCGATGTCCTCGGTATCGCTCAAACTGGCACCGGCAAGACTGCCGCATTTGTGCTGCCGATGATCACGCGGCTTGAAAGCGGCAGGGCACGCGCCCGCATGCCGCGCTCGCTGATCCTTGCACCCACCCGTGAACTTGCCGCTCAGGTGGCGCAAAGTTTCGAGAAATACGGCATCAATCACAAGCTGAATGTCGCGCTTCTGATTGGTGGCGTGTCGATGGATGATCAAGTCAAGAAACTCGACCGTGGCGCTGACGTTCTTATCGCGACCCCCGGACGCATGCTCGACCATTATCAGCGTGGCCGGTTGATGCTCATGGGCGTCGAGATCCTCGTCATCGACGAAGCCGATCGCATGCTCGACATGGGGTTCATCCCGGACATCGAAAAGATCTGCAAGTTGCTGCCGACCAAGCGTCAGTCGCTTTTCTTTTCGGCAACGATGCCGCCGGAGATCACGCGCTTGGTCGATCAGTTCCTGACCGACCCGTTGCGTGTCGAGGTGGCCCCGCTGGCGATGACCGCAAAGACCATTACTCAGCGCTTCCGGTTCTGCCCGGATGGCGAGGATTTCGCCAAGCGCGAAATCTTGCGCGATCTGATTCGCGGTGAAACGGTGCGCAACGCGATCATTTTCTGCAACCGCAAGCGCGACGTTGCGATCCTGCTGAAATCGTTGATGAAGCACGGTTTCAACGCCGGCGCCTTGCATGGCGACATGGACCAGAAAGCACGCATGGAAACGCTCGACGCGTTTCGCTCGGGCAAGATCCTGTTCCTGGCGGCAAGCGACGTTGCAGCGCGCGGTCTCGACATCCCCGATGTCAGCCACGTCTTCAATTTCGATGTGCCATGGGCTGGCGACGACTATGTGCATCGCATCGGCCGTACGGGGCGCGCCGGCAAGTCCGGCTATGCCGCGACGCTCGTCGGACCTGACGACTTGCGCATGCTCAAGGATATCGAGAAGGCGACAGGCGAGCAGCCCCTTTGGCTTGGCGACCCGCCAACCGAGCAGGACATTGCCGATAGCGGAAAGAGAAAACGCCGTGGCCGCGGTGGCAAGCCAGAAGCGCGCGCGGTGCCATCCGTCGGCCGCGGCAATCGTCAGGCCCGCGAGGACGGCGATGCGGTCCGGCCGCCAAGACGCCAACGCACGCCACGCCGGGAAGATGCCGAAGCCCCGCTCACGGCGATTGTTTCGGCTGAGGCGCCTGCAGCCGCCAGCGCGGAACGTCCAAGCGAGGCATCGGCTCGCAAGCGACGCCCGGACGGGCGTCCGCCACGTAGACCGCGTGAGCCAAGACCCCTGGCAACCGTCACGCCGGGTGAGCAACCCGACGTGACAGCCTGGCCAGTAACGAACGTCGACGAGCAGGCGGGCACGCCCCGTCGCGCACGCGAACAGCGTCCTGACCGAACGGAGCGTGGCGAGCGTCCGCGCACTGAAGGTACGGCCCGGGAAGAGCGGACGCCGCGTGATCAGCAGAACAGTCGCGAAGTACGCCCACCACGGGAGCGCGACAATCGGGGCGAACGCGAGAACCGGGCACCGCGCGAAGATCGCGGCACACGGGTAGACAGCGCACCACACGAGGCCCGGCCACCCCGCGCGCAAGAGCCGCGTCGTGACCGTGCCGAACAACCGCAGGATCGTGAGCGCCGTCCGCAGCAACGCGCCGAACGTTCCGATCGCCCGGAGCGGCCGGACCGTAACGAAACGCGTGGCGAGGCACCCACCGGCTTTGCCGACAACGTGCCAGCCTTCCTGCGCAAGACGACCAAGGCTAAAGCCGTCAACAGTTGATCATTATTGATTGTAAAACGGGCGCGGCGACACTCTCTGTCGCTGCGCCCGTTTCGTTTTCGTGCGATGCGTTTCGCTGGTTCAACAAAGGCCCGTTCATGCCCAAGTCGCTGTCGCGCGCAAAGGACGATATTAGGATCTTGCTGCTGGAAGGGATCTCCGACAACGCCGTCGCCGTCCTGACGGGCGCGGGTTACACCAACATCGACCGGCGCACGACCGCGCTCGATGGCGCAAAACTTCGGTCGACTCTGCGCGGCATCAGCATGCTCGGCATTCGTTCGCGCACGCAACTCACTGCCGAAGCGGTCGACGGCGTTCGCTCGCTGATTGCGATCGGTTGTTTCTCGGTCGGCACCAATCAGGTCGACCTCAATGTCGCGCGCGTCATGGGCATCCCCGTATTCAACGCGCCGTTCTCGAACACGCGCAGCGTGGCCGAACTGACAATGGCCGAGATCGTGATGCTGTTTCGGCGGATCTTTCCGAAATCGAATGCGGCCCATCACGGCGGCTGGGAAAAATCGGCAGCCGGGTCTCGGGAGGTGCGCGGCAAGACACTCGGCATCGTCGGCTACGGTAACATCGGCAGCCAGCTGTCGACGATCGCCGAAAGCCTGGGCATGCGGGTCATCTTCTTCGATCACACCGACAAGTTACGGCACGGCAATGTCGAGCCGACGGAGACATTGGCTGAGTTGCTCGCCCGCGCCGACGTGGTCAGCCTGCACGTGCCGGAGACGCCAGCTACCCAGGGTATGATCGGCGCCGCGCAGATCGCATCGATGAAAAAGGGCAGTTACCTCATCAACAATTCACGCGGCACAGTAGTCGATCTCGCCGCGCTGGCAGCGAGCCTGAAGGCAGGCCACACCGGCGGTGCCGCGATCGATGTGTTCCCCGTCGAACCCTCCTCCAACGCCGACGCGTTCGTGTCGCCGCTACAGGGTCTCGACAACGTGATCCTCACACCGCACGTCGGCGGCTCGACCGAGGAAGCGCAGGAGCGCATCGGCGCCGAAGTTGCCCGCAAATTCGTCGAATATTCCGATGTAGGTTCGACCACGGGAGCGGTAAACTTCCCGCAGGTGCAGTTGTCGCCACGGCCCGCCGGCACGCGATTTATCCAGGTTCAACGCAACCTGCCCGGTGAACTTGGAAAGTTGAACGAGATCTTCGCGCAGCACAAAGTCAACATCGCCGCGCAGAGCTATCAGACGGATGGCGACCTCGGCTACGTCGTGCTCGACGCTGAGGGAAAGGTCGATGACGCTGCAGAAATTCTCGAACGCATCCGCGCACTCTCCGGCACCATCCGAGCCCGGATATTGCACGGGCGTTCCTAAGCTGGTTTTGCAAGCGTTACTCTTTTCGGCTTCGCATCTTTTGCCGCTACCGATGCAGCGACAGCGAGCTTGGCCCACTCCAGAAGTTCGTCGGTCTCGTCGAACAACCTATCAGGCAACTTCCAGTAGGACGTGATGCTACGCCGCCCGAGCTTTGTGTCGAACGAGAACGGCGCAGTGCCTTCGGCCTCGAAGGCTGGAATGCTCGCTGAGTTGGCCTTGAAATAGACGGTGTCGTCGATCACGAGCGCGAAAATGGTGCCGTCGCAATAGATGCCGGAACCGCTGAACATCCGGCGGACTGCGATCGAACCTAAAGGATCAAGTGCGTCCTGGAGAAACGCCACCGTGCCGCTCGGACGGTTCGCCATCACACGGGCTCGAGTTTGTCCTTCGAAGCTGGCGTAATATTCACGCTTTCGCCGCAGCCGCAGGCACTCTTCTGATTCGGATTGTTGAACACGAACTCGGACTTGAGCTGCCCGGTCTTATAGTCCATCTCGGTGCCGAGCAGATAAAGAAGCGCTTTCGGGTCGATCAACACCTTCGCGCCTTTGTCTTCGACTACCTCGTCGAAGCGATCCTGAGTGTCAGCCCACGTCATGGTGTATTCCAAGCCCGCACAGCCGCCTTTTTTGACACCGATCCGCAAACCAACGACGCCGGGCTTTGAAGCCATGATAGCGTTCACCCGCATGGCTGCGGCATCCGTTAGTGTCATGACCTTCGGACGGGGCCGGGTTGTAGTAGCTGTCGCCACACTAAAGTCCTCGATTTACCGGATGCATCGCAACGATAATAGCAGATATAGCGCATTCTCGCGAGATTGCGAGGGCTCGCTTAGTGCTGCTGCTTCAGCTTCATCCAGACCGACACCGGGTACTCGCCCTTGGGATCCCACGCGTGGCCATCGGCAACCGCAATCGCGTGCGCCTGCCTGACGTCATTTGCCAGCGCGGCATTCGGATCGGCCATCAGACCGACCCGGTGCGGCTCAATAGAGCGAAAATACTCGTAGGCCGTCCACATGCCGGACCGGCCTGAATGTTCATTGCAACGAGACCTCTTGGGCATTGATCGATCCCTGATCTGCCGAGACGAGTAGCTTTCTATTATCCGCCATGATCCGACGCTGGCGATGCCGAACACGGTGCAGAAGCGTACAAATGCAGCAATTCTAGCGCGCCAAAACTTTAACTGGCTGACCGAGGAGCCGCTCCGCCTCGCTCTCGGCGACGCCGTAAAACTTGGCTGCGATCTTCTCCAGGCCTTGCCGGTCGATAATCAGAATGATGCCGCGCTTCACGTTCAAAACCCCACGCGTCTGCAGCAGCGACAATGCTACCGTTACGCCCGGCCTGCGCACCGAAAGCATCATCGATAGAAACTCGTGGGTGATCTCCAGTTCGTCGGTCTGCATACGGTCCTGAGCCATGAGCAGCCAGCGCGCCAACCGCTCCTCGAGCTTGCCCATGCCGTTGGCCAAGGCCGTTTGCGAAATCTGGGAAATAAACACCTGAACATGCTTGAACATCGAGAGTTGAAGCGTCGGGCTATCGCTCAGCGCACGGCGCAAATGGGCCACCGCAATGCGATGCGCACTGCCAGGCACTTGCACGAACGTATCGAGCGGCGTGCGATCACCACCGATGATCACCGGCCAACCAGTATAGCCCTCCCACCCGATCACACCGACTTCAATGCTTTGACGGCGCGGCCCCGCTGCAACCACGGAGACGATGCCGTGCTCGACGAAATAGACGTAGGGGATAGGCTTGTTAGGTATCTCGAGCTTTTGGCGCATGCCTAGCTCGACCGGCTCGAGATGCGGGACCAGCAAATCGAGATCGCCTGACGCCAGCGTCGCCAGTATTCTGTTCTTCGATTGCATTTTTGACGGCGGCCCTTTTTTCAGGGCAAGAGCAGTGGTGCTCCCAACAGGCTGCGCCCGAATAACAAGCAGCCGTACCGGTCCACAAGATACCCTTTGCGCCGTGATTCATAGGGTCGAACAGGGTCGGCCGCGACCCGGACAGACTAAACTCCGTCTGCTAGCGTACGAATGACACTTTCGAGCTGCTGTGACGAGAAATCGGCTCTCCGGGAACAGGAGAGATCTCACCACAGATTCGATGAACCCTTCAGGGTGCTTGATCAAACATACCGGCTTGCCGGGTAGCTTAGAACATATTCAGCGCTAAACGCGCCTCGTCACTCATCCGGCTTTTGTCCCAAGGCGGATCAAACACAATCGTCGCCTTCGAGCCCGATATGCCTGGCACAGCGTTCACTGCATTCTCGACCCAGATCGGCATCTCACCGGCAACTGGACAGCCGGGAGCCGTCAAAGTCATCTCGACCAGCACGTTTCGGTCATCCTCGATATCGATCTTGTAGATCAAACCAAGTTCGTAAATATCGCAAGGAATTTCAGGATCGTAGACGGTTTTCAGTGCACCGACGATGTCGGCTGTCAACTGCTCGAGCTCTTCAGCAGACAACGTTGAGCCGGTCACCGGGGTGCCGCCGGATTCGACAGACGGGGGCACCGCCGCGGACGGGATCTCTGGTGTGATACCCGCGTGCGGCGGCGCACCCGCATCGGGCCGGTTTCGTATTGCGTAAAGATCCTGGTTCATCTTATTGTTCTACACCAATTTACGGCTCAAGCGAAGAAGTCGTGCGCCTTGATCAGCGCGTCGGCGAATACATCGACCTCGGCCTTCGTGTTGTACATTCCGAACGAAGCCCGGCACGTCGCCGGCACATTGAATCGCTCCATCAGCGGTTGCGCGCAGTGGTGGCCGGCGCGGATCGCAACACCCGAACGGTCGACGATCGTCGATACGTCATGTGGGTGCAGGCCGTCGATATTGAAAGACAAAATAGCCCCCTTGTCCGGCGTGGTGCCGTGCACGGTCAGCCAATTGAATTCACGCAGCCGGTTTTGCGCATACTCGATCAGGATATGCTCGTGCGCGGCGATCTGCGAACGGCCAACCTGCATCATGAAATTCAACGCCGACGAGAGCCCAATTGCCTCAACGATCGGTGGCGTGCCGGCTTCGAACCGGTTGGGAGATGGTGCATAGGTGATGCCGTCAACCGTGACCGACTCGATCATCGAGCCGCCACCGAGGAACGGCGGCATCGCATCCAACAGCGCGCGCCGCCCATACAGCACGCCGATCCCAGAAGGGCCGTAAACCTTATGGCCGGTGAAGCAGTAGAAGTCGCAGTCGATCGCCTGCACGTCGACCGGTAGATGTACTACCGCTTGACTGCCATCAATGAACACCGGGATGCCACGCGCTTTGGCGATACGGCAGACTTCCTCGACGGGCACCAGCGTGCCGGTCACGTTCGACATGTGCGTCAGCGCGATCATCTTCGTGCGCGGCGACAGCAGCCGCTC
>JANOOW010000039.1:0-2410 GCA_031421555.1 Hyphomicrobiaceae bacterium
GGGGCAGAGCGAAGTTCGTTGGGACCGTTAGCTAATAGTCTGCGCGCCGCCTCTTCTGCAGTGAGCGACGGCTCTCGCCGCGCCGCTAGTCGCCTTGCGGCCTCAAGCCGCCTCCGCCCGCCAAGTGGAGAGCGAGTATGAGCCAAGCTCCCCCGGACGTGCAAGGCATCGCCGTAATCGGGATGGCCGGTCACTTTCCTGGAGCGCGCGATATTCCGGCCCTATGGTCGATGCTCGCAGCCGGGCGTGAAGCGACCACGTGGTTGAGCGACCTGGAGCTGGCGACAGCCGGTGTTTCGGCACAGCAGGTGTCCGATCCAACTTATGTCAAAGCGTCGATGATCCTCGATGACTTGGAGAATTTTGACGCTGAGTTTTTTGGCTTCAGCCCACGCGATGCAGCGATCCTCGATCCGCAGCATCGGCATTTTTTAGAATGCTGTTGGGAAGCCCTTGAGGATGCAGGCCATCGGCCATCGCTGTTCAGCGGCGCGGTCGGGGTTTTCGGTGGTTGCGGTCCGCAAACGTATTTTGCGCGAAACCTTCTACCGAATGCTGAATTAATGCAGTCTGTGGGGCAATTCCTCTTGCGCCACACCGGCAACGACAAGGACTTTCTCACCAGTCGAGTGTCCTATCTTTTAAATCTTAAGGGTCCGAGCATCGGCATCCAAACTGCCTGCTCGACGTCGCTTGTTGCCATCCACCTTGCCTGCCAGAGCTTGCTAGCGGGCGAATGCGAAATGGCGCTGGCTGGTGCCGCAAGCATCGAGCTGCCGCACCGCACAGGTTATCTGGCTGCCGAAGGCGAAATTCTATCGGCAAACGGGCGCTGCGCAGCATTTGACGATTCAGCGTCGGGTACGATTTTCGGCAGCGGTGCGGGTGTAGTCATCTTGCGACGTCTCAAAGACGCTTTGGCCGACGGCGACAATATCCAGGCCGTTATTCTCGGCTCCGCTGTTAATAACGACGGTGCGGGTAAACTTAGTTACCTCGCACCGAGTGTCGATGGCCAGGCCTGCGCTGTTGCTGAGGCGGTCGCTGTCGCAGGGGTCAAGCCTTCCTCGATCGACTATATTGAAACGCACGGCACCGGCACGGTCATCGGCGATCCGATCGAGCTTTCGGCGCTGCAGGATGTCTATTCCGCCGGAGCTGCGCGCGGCTCGATCGGGATCGGGTCTATCAAAACTAACATTGGCCATCTCGACACGGCAGCCGGCGTTGCCTCGCTGGTGAAGGTTGTGCTTTCGATGAAGCACCAGATGGTGCCCGCAACGATCAATTTTTCGCAGCCGAACCGTCGTTTCAAGTTTTCTGAAAGTCCTTTCTCGGTGGTCGCGAAGAGTAAGCCCTGGCGAAGAGGCGCCAAGCCACGTCGTGCTGCCGTGAACGCGCTCGGCGTCGGCGGCACCAACGCCCACGTCATTGTGGAAGAGCCGCCAGTCATCCTAGCCCCTGCTCGCTCTGTCGATGATACCCGCTGGCACCTATTCACCTTGTCGGCAAAGTCTCCCGCAGCCCTTGATGCTCTCGCGAGCAAGTGGCACAGCTTTGCCACAAATCTTGAGGAACGGCTTGATTTAGCGGACGCTTCGTACACTACCCATATCGGCAGAGAACCTTTTCAGCATCGGCTCGTCGTGGTTGCGCGAACGCAAGTTGAACTTGCCGCCGCCTTCGCAGACCCGAAGTCACCACACCAATCACGAGCCAACGCAGGGCAAACCGCACCTGGCGTTGTCTTTATGTTTCCCGGAGGCGGGGCGCAGTATCCCGGTTGCGCTGCCGCCCTATATATCGAAAACGAAGTTTTTCGTGAAACGGCAGATCGGTGCTTCTCGTTACTTCCGCCGAGCCTCTCCGATCTAAAATCTCTCTTGCTGGGTAATGCGTCGCACCATAAAGCGCAAACTCTCGAGCACCCCCTCTACTCCATTCTTGCCGTCTTCATAACCGAAGTGGCGCTGGCGCGTATGTGGCAGAGCCTCGGCGTGGCACCGGCCGCTGTCATTGGAAATAGCGCCGGCGACTATGCCGCCGCTGTCATTGCGGGAGTAATGAGTCTCGACGATGCCATTGCGATCGTCGTGCAGCGCGGCGAAATTTTTACCGCGATGCCGGCTGGCGCCATGCTTTCTATCCATCTTCCCGAGAAACGTTTGCGGGAGGCGGCAGGTAGCGAACTCGACGTTGCAGTCTTAAGTGCTCCTGACCTCGGGGTTGTCTCTGGAGATGTGGGCGCAATCGAGCGCCTGAAGCTGGCCCTAGCAGGCTGCTGAAATTCTCTTTAGCTGACAAGCGTCGACGAACATGATTCCTGGTCCCGGGCAGCGCGGGAGGCAGGGATGCGGGGTTCGGACACGCGGTCGGGCGAGTTATTTTCGTATGTGGACCTCGATCAGCG
>JANOOW010000040.1:0-9116 GCA_031421555.1 Hyphomicrobiaceae bacterium
CTAACTAGATCAAGTAAAAAAAATGGCGTGGAATGAAGACATCGGCTAAACCGCGCAAGCGGCGTATCAAATCAATCTTCCGTTTTCTCGGACCGGGCCTCGTTACCGGCGCCGCCGACGATGATCCGTCCGGCATCGCAACCTACTCACAGGCTGGCGCACAATTCGGCTACGGCATGTTGTGGACGGTTGTGCTGACATGGCCGTTCATGGTGGTTGTGCAATTGATAAGTGCCCGTATTGGGCGCGTGACCGGCCAAGGCATTGCAGCGAACATCAAGCAGACGATGCCAAAGCCGGTCCTGCTGGGGCTGGTATTCTTGCTCGTCGCAGCCAACACGATCAACATCGGCGCCGATATCGCCGCCATGGGCGAAGCGGTGCGGCTGGTCGCAGGTGGCAGCGCTCATGCTCACGCATTCGTGTTAGGGTTGGTCAGCGTGGGCCTTCAGGTCCTCGTGCCTTATAGGAAATACGCGCCCATTCTGAAGTGGCTGACAATGGTCTTATTTGCCTATGTCGCGACAGCCTTCACGGTGCACGTGAACTGGGGCGACGCTCTGCGTGCTACAGTATGGCCCTCCATTTCGTTCAGGGACGACTACATCCTCGTCGTCGTCGCAGTATTCGGGACGACGATCAGTCCCTACCCGTTTTTCTGGCAGGCTTCCCAAGAAGTCGAGGAAATGGACCTGCATAAGCGCAAGCCTCTGGCAGACTTGAAACACGGCGGCAGCCGTGAGATTGATCGCATCTCAATCGACACGGCCATCGGCATGGCGTTCTCGAATGTGATCGCATTCTTCATCATTCTGACGACGGCTGCGACCTTGCACGCAAGCGGCACGACGGACATCCAGACGTCAGCGCAGGCAGCTGAAGCGCTTCGCCCGCTTGCGGGCGTCTTCACGTTCCTACTGTTTTCGCTGGGGATCATTGGTACGGGGCTCCTCGCGGTGCCTGTTCTGGCCGGTTCGGCTGCGTATGCCATGGCCGAGGCGTTTGGCTGGAAAGCGACGCTTTCCGCCAAGCCGTCCGAAGCGCGCGGATTCTACGGTATCATCGGTGTCGCAACGCTGATCGGCGTCGCGATCAACTATACGCCGCTCGATCCAATCAGAATGCTTTTCTGGAGCGCTGTCATTAACGGCATCATCGCGGTCCCGATGATTGTCGCGATGATGCTCCTGGTCTCGAACCGCGCGCAGATGAAGCGTTTCACCATTTCAGCGACACTGCAATACGCCGGATGGGCTGCAGCCGGTCTGATGCTCGGCGTTGTGCTGATACTCGGATGGACGGTGTTTCGACCCTGACCCTCCGAGGAGTAAGGTACTTAAGCAAAGCACACGAGAATGCGTTTCAGCGCTTTATTGACGGTGGCGTTGCATCTCGCACCGGCAAACCTGTCTTACGCATAATCAACGGGTGCGAACTCACGCGCCGAGCTGCTTGATTTTTGCTTCGGCAAGCTCCTTGAAATGCCCGGCCGGATACTTGTCCAAATACGTCTGCAGCAATGCCGCGTCAGCGCTTTCTTTCACGCTGTCCCAATAAGTAATCTCCAATTTTACCTGCTCGGCGCTTACCACCTCTTCTTTCGCGCCAAGGCTATCGATCCGCGCGCGCGCCAGGGCTGCGAAGTTACCGTCGGGATATTGTTCGAGATAGGCCGTGTAATCGGCGGCCGACTCACTCGACGAGATAGAGCCCCAGAACGCTAGTTCGACGTCGGCCGAACTTGTTTGCTCGACGACTGCCGTTGCTAGGATCGGTTGAGCGTCCACTTCATCAAGTGCTGCACCGTTGACGATCGAAAACACCCGGATCGGCCGCAGAATATTCTTGAGCGATTGTTCTCCTTCGTCTTCGAGCACATAGGGGGTCTTATCGCGCAATTGATCGCGGACAGCGCGTGACAGACATATCCCACCCGGCTTTGCCAGGCCCTGGAGACGCGCGGCAACGTTCACCCCGTCGCCGAATAGGTCGTCATCTTTGATCATGACGTCGCCAACATTAATCCCAATTCGCAGAAGCATCTTTCGATCGTCGGCAATCCCTTGGTTCCGATTGGCCAACGCGTCCTGCATGTCGACCGCGCATTGGACCGCTTCGACGACACTTGGAAATTCCACCAGCAAGCTATCGCCAGCAGTGTTGACGAGCCGTCCATTGCGCTGGCGGATCAATTCATCCAAGACCAACCGGTGCGCCGACAATGCCGCGAGCGTCTCGGCCTCGCCGGCGCCCATCAACCGGCTGAAACCTGCCACATCCGCGGACAGGATCGCGGCGAGTTTACGTTCGATGGCAGCAGTGTCCATGAGGGGCGAGGCCTTTGACGATTGATCGGCAATTTCTCATGTAAGCGTCCCGTGCGATAAAACCATGTGATCCCGACTGCTTCAACGAAGGTTTTTTCTATCTGAAGCTTCTACGGGCAAGCTCCTTGATAGTCGGGTCCGGAACAATTCGAGATGCCGCGCCGTTTTGCAACGCGCCTGTCACCCGGAGGATTTTTATGCCCACACCACAGGAACTCGAAATCCAATTCTGGGCGGCGCTGAAGACCGACATGACGATGATGGTCGGTGTCGATGGCCAGGAGGATGGCCACGCCCGTCCAATGACGGCGCAAATCGAGGGCGAGAAAGGCCCGATCTGGTTCTTTTCTTCGAAGGAGAACACGTTGGCCAAGCTGGCGCAGGGCGACAATCGCGCC
The DNA here is from genome assembly GCA_031421555.1 of Hyphomicrobiaceae bacterium. Classification (GTDB taxonomy): domain Bacteria; phylum Pseudomonadota; class Alphaproteobacteria; order Rhizobiales; family Hyphomicrobiaceae; genus JAKFWF01. Next base: position 2,726 of record JANOOW010000040.1, read on the forward strand.
ATCGCGACATTCGTTTCGAAGGGCCATGACTTGTTTGCCGCCGTACATGGCAAGCTATCCGCGGATAGCGATCGCGCTGTCATCGACCGGCTCTGGAATCCTTTCGTCGCGGCGTGGTATCAGGGCGGAAAAGAAGATCCAAAATTGCTACTGCTCCGTCTTGATGCGGAGAAAGCTGAAATTTGGCTCGACGGTTCAAGCCTCTTCGCCGGCATCAAGATGCTGATGGGGTCCGATCCAAAAAAAGACTATAAAGAAAATGTCGCGACGGTAGAGCTGAAGAAGTAGGTTACGAAGGCTCATGAAACATGAGGCACTCGAATTCACAGACAGCTTCCGCGTAGCGATTGGCAACGACCGGTCACAAGCAGCTGTCATGGTTCTCGCTCCCGGCGCATCGGAAGGCGGTCCCGAAAATCGGCACAGTGGTGCGGACCAATGGCTTTTCGTTGTCAAGGGCAATGGTGTTGCAACGATCAACGGCCAAGAATTAACATTGCGCGAGGGAACACTCCTGCTGATCGAAGCCAACGATACGCACGAGATCACAAACGATGGTTATGCGCCGCTTAAAACCCTGAATATCTATCTGCCACCCGCTTATGATGAAACGGCTAGCGAACTGCCTGCGGCCCGAGCCTGATTGGCCTTAGCCATCCGTTGCCGGAACAAAAAATCCGTTCGATTGTTTGGCTCTCACTTCGAACCGAATGGAGCGTTCCCATGCGTGCAACGGCACTTGCCGCGACGATCATGTTCGCAGTGGCCTCGGCGACCCCGGTAGTCGCGCAATCTAGTGGCGGTGGCGGGGCCAGCGGTGGAGGTGCCGGTGGAGGGTCGAGTGCCGGAGGCGCCGCGGGATCAACTGGCACATCTACCGGCGGTGGCGCCGCTACCAGTCCGGGGACAAACTCGCCTGCTTCAAGCATTCCAGGGACAACACCGCAAAGCACTCCGGGCGCCGCGCCTGCACCAACACCAGCGCCAAGCACGATTGCACCTAACCGCCCCGGATTGACCGGTCAACCGACCTCGCCTTCACAGCCAGCCAACCCGGGTCAACAAGCAACCCCTGGCGTCCCACAGCCGGTGGGGCCCGCTGGAAGCCCTGTCCAACCGGGTAACGCGCCGCAAGGTGCAACGCCAAGCCCGGGTACGGGAGGAGCGCGGAGCGGGCGTCAGGCTGGCGGGAAGGTCACGGCGGGGTCAATTCAAGATCAAAATGCCGAGTCAGGCAATTCAGTCACCGATTGTATGTCGTTCTGGGAGCCGGCGACGCACATGACGAAAACAGAATGGCGGCGTGCCTGTGCTCGCATGCGCAGCGCACTTCGGCCGCTTAATCAATGACAGCTGTATGAAAGGCGGGCCGTTTTATCGACCCGCCACCTGCTGGTTAGGTTTGAGATGAGCAACAGACCCGCTCAAAATTTTCCGATACGGATCTGGTCAATAAACTCGGAACGTAGCCTGCAGTAGCGTTGCGTCATCCGCCTCTATGACTTCCAAAGCGCGCCGAGCAAGAAGCCTATTCCAACCGCCATTGCGAGCGTCGCCGCTGGCTGCGTTTTAAGGGATGAATCGACAGCAGTTTTCATATTGCCAGCAACCTCAGAGATGCCCTCTTTGGCTTGCTGACCTTTCTCGGCGACTGCTCCTGCCGCACCGCTGACGGTATCGGCAACGCCTTGAGAGATCTGCTGGCCTTTCTCCTTTACATCGCGTTTTAGTTTGTCTTGTTCGTCCGACTGATGAGAGCTTATCGCCATTCGACTACTCCGTTGCTCAGCTGAGGTGGTCGCGGAACGCTAGCGGGAAATGATTGTTCCGAAGAGGGACGAAACTATCGTTGGAAACGCATAAACCGGGGCCGGAACAGGAAGCTCGCTTTTTACGTTAGCAATCCGATAAAATTGATAATGGAACTGCGCAGATCTGCTTTTTGGTACCAACTTCAAATCGCAGTTTCTCCCCTTAGGAGAGTTACATGAAATCTGCAGGCGATCCGGGCCGGCCCGAGCCCATGCCAAACCCAGTACCACCTTCACCCCATCCCATGCCTGACAGGCCGCCAAGCCCGGGCGACAGTCCTCTCCCGACGCCAGGAGATCCCCTGCCGCCGATGCAACCGCCGCCGGAAATCTTCCCGCCAGCGGATCCGAAGCCGCCATTGCAAACCTAAAATGCGGATTGGGTCCGCTAGGCCGTGGTGTGCACGAGTGTAGCTTGGTGGCTCGTTGATTCATCCGCGTACCGGTCGCTTCGCGCCAAAATATCTGTAATTACGAGGGCGCCTGAAGAACTGGCTCGGTTGATCCGCCTTGCCAACGGCGCCATAGGACGATCGTTGCGGGAAGGAATACCAGGTCGCCGATCAGGGATGCCGCGAGTGTGACTGCGCAGACGCGGCCGAATAGCCGAAGCGAGGGCAGGTCGGAGAACACGGTGACGCCGAGTCCCAGCACAAGAACGATCGTTGTCAGGATTATCGCCGGGCCGACAAGCACGCGGGCACGCCGAATCGCGAGCGCCGGATCCTCGCCAGGCTTTTCTTCGCGCTGCAGACGGTTGAGAAAGTGGATCAAACTGTCGATACCCAGGCCGAAAATCACGACGAGGGCGACGACGCTGGCGAATTCCAATCCGCCATCGGTCAAGCGAAGCAATGCACCGGAAGCCGCCACCGGGAACAATCCAGGCAGCAAACTCAGCGCCATGACCGCAATCGAGCGGAAGGCCAAGCCGAGCAGGATCGACACAAAGATGACCTCGATGAAGAGGCTGGTTTTCAGCTGGCCGATCATTCGGGCGCTAGAGCGCGCGGCAATCGCTGGGAGCCCGGTCACCGACATTTCCAGCCCTGGATAGTCTTTGCGCGCCGCATCCAGCGCGCGGTCTAGTTTCTCGACGACAGGCAGGATCTGGCTCGAATCGACATCGGGCAAGCGGCCGGTGACCAGCACGGCGGTCTCGTCCTTGGCGATGAACCGGCGCACCAGCGTTTCCGGCAGATACCCGACGAACTTCTTCACCGTTTCGATGCGCGTATCACCGGCCTCGGCGAGCCAGCGGCGTAGACTGTCGAGCGACCACACGTTGCCGATGCCCGCCTGCTTTTCGAGCGCGTCGTGTGCCTTGGCGATCGCCGCCATGACGCTTGCATCATAGATCGAGCGCTTGTCCTTCCATTCGATCATGATGTGGGCGGGATTGCCGCCGGTCAGCTTGTTGTCGAGGCTGGCAGTGGCCGATAGCGCCTGCTCGCGGTCTGGCACCTGGTCGGCCAGGCGATAGCGCGGTTCGAGGCCAGCGTAGATTCCGATTAGAACGGCGAGACTAGCAAACCCGAGTACCGAGAAGAACACCGGATGGCGCACCACGCGATCGACCACGTAGCCAACGAACGTACCCAACGCATCCATCGCACTGTCGACTGCGCCACGCGCCATCGAGCCGTCGCCCCCGGTGCGGATCAGCATGCGGCCAAGCACGGGCAGAGCCGCGATCACCACGAAGTACGAAATGATGACCGATAGAACGCCGGCCATGCCAAAGGTGCGGATCAGGCCCGACGGCGAGAACGTCAGAGCCAAAAACGACAGCAACGCGGTCCCGTGCGCCAGTACGCAAGCGGGACCGACGACGCGAACGCCGAACTGCAACGCATCCTCCCGCGTATCGCCGTGCCGCAGGCGATCGCGGATCGCGCTCGTCATCTGCATGCTGTCGGCAAACCCCATCACCATGACGAGCGGCGTCATGACGTTGAGGAAAAGATTGAGCTTGAATCCCAGCCAGCCCAGCGCGCCGAGCGACCAGATCACCGCAAGCATCGGGGGTACCACCGCCATGACCATGAACGAGACGCGGCGAAAGAATACAAACGCGATGATCGCGCCAAGCAGGAACCCCAGGCCGTTGTAGACCAGACGATCGCGTTCGACGGCGTTGCGGATCTCGAGTTGCATCACCGGCGCGCCCGTCAGCTTCACGCTGAGACCGGCGGGCGTGAGAGCCTTGATCGCGTCTTCCCGGATCCCCTCGATGACCGGCCGCGCGCCGCGCTCGGAAACGGTAGCCCGATCGAGCGAAATGACGACCAGCGCCAGCGTTCCGTCGGCGGACAGGAATTTTCCGGCGACGATCTCGTTGCTGCGCAGAGCCGCGAGCATCGCATCGAATGCCGCCGGGTCTGTGGGCAAGTCATCCGGCACGATGGGCGCGGCATAGCCGGTGGCGTCCGGCTTGCCCCGCGCCGAAACCATCGACACCAAGCCGTTCACGCCATCGGCCAACTGCAGTTCGATGACTGCCTTTGTGAATGCTTCGAGACCGCCGCGCGTGAGAAGCGCCTTGCCCTCCACGACCGCCAGCACATCGAACTCGCTCGAGGGGAAGCGGCGGTCGATCTCCTCGTACTTCGTAAACTCAGGCGTGTTGGTGCGAAACAGTTCGGACAGGCTGTCATCGACCTGCAGGCGGCCGACACCCAACGACGCGAAGGCCGTGACGAGGGCGAGTAGCAGCGCGGTCAACCAGGGTGCACGCAGCACCACGTAACCCAGTCTCTCGAAGCCAAAGCCCAGTTTCGAAGCAGCCTGCGCCGGTTCGGTGCCTGCCATCCTGGTTGTCGTCCCCGGTGCTGCGTGAGAGGTGCGTTGAAATCAACTCGTGACTTCGAGATCGGCTTGGCGGGGACTAGTAAAACGCCTGCAACCCGGTGATCGCGCGACCCAGGATCAGCGCGTGAACATCGTGCGTGCCCTCGTAGGTGTTCACGGTTTCGAGGTTCTGCGAATGCCGCATGACATGGTATTCCTGAGCGATACCGTTGCCGCCGTGCATATCGCGGGATACGCGGGCGATATCGAGTGCCTTGCCGCAGTTGTTGCGCTTGACGATCGAGATCATCTCCGGCGCGGCGCGACCCTCGTCGAGCAGGCGGCCGACGCGAAGGGCGCCTTGCAAGCCAAGTGCGATTTCGGTTTGCATGTCCGCGAGTTTTTTCTGGACCAGCTGGGTCTGCGCGAGTGGCCGTCCGAACTGCTTACGATCGAGCGTATATTGGCGCGAGCGCATGAAGCAGTCCTCCGCCGCGCCCAGCACCCCCCAGGAGATGCCGTAGCGCGCGCGGTTGAGACAGCCGAACGGTCCCTTGAGGCCCGACACATTCGGCAGCAGCGCATCTTCCGGCACAACGACGCCGTCCATTACGATTTCGCCGGTGATAGAAGCGCGCAACGACAGTTTGCCTTCGATCTTCGGCGCGGAAAGTCCCTTCATGCCCTTGTCGAGAACGAAGCCGCGGATCTCGTCCCCGTGCGCGGCGGACTTCGCCCACACGACGAACACGTCGGCGATCGGCGCATTCGAGATCCACATCTTGGAACCGGTGAGGCGGTAGCCATCGGCGACCTTTTCGGCACGGGTCTTCATGCCGGCAGGATCGGAGCCGGCGTCGGGTTCGGTGAGGCCGAAACAACCGACCCATTCGCCGGTAGCGAGTTTTGGCAGATATTTCATGCGTTGCGCTTCCGATCCGTAGGCATAGATCGGGTACATGACGAGCGACGATTGCACGGAGTTCATCGAGCGGTAGCCACTATCTACGCGCTCCACTTCGCGCGCGACCAGTCCGTAAGACACGTAATTGGCACCAGCGCAGCCGTACTTTTCCGGGATAGTGACGCCGAGCAATCCAAGCGCGCCCATCTCGGTGAAAATTGCTCGGTCGGTTTTTTCCTTGGCGTAGGCTTCGATCACGCGCGGCATGAGCTGCGATTGGCAATACTCGCGCGCGGTGTCCCGGATCATGCGCTCATCTTCGGACAGCGGGTCATCCAGCAGGAAGGCATCGTCCCACGCGAACGAGGCCTTCGCCGATTTGACAGCCCCTGGTGCTCTATCTTGCATACGCCTAATCCTGATGAACACGTTTGACTACGATCCGACATTACGCGGTGCGACGCTAGCCGGGAAGCGCGAAAACAAAACGATGCTCCGGCAGCGAACAACTGCTATTCTCTCGCGCATTGGGTCGCGTTTATCGGCAATCTACCCCATGCAGGAGACCGCGTTGTCGACGAAACTCGCTGCTTTGACGTTCGCCACTATCTCCCTGTCGATACTTACGATGACGACGCACTTCTGACGTCACTGCGGGGCGGCGTTGCGCAACTTACGCTTGACGTCGAGACCAACGCCGGGACGACGGAAGCTCAGCGCGTCATCGACTGGCTGCTGGATCCTGTGCAGATCTTGGAGCGAACTGGCTTTCAAGCGGCGTCCCCGCCGCCCGTCTCAAGGATCACGCGCGCCGTCTCGGCGGGTTGGTCCCAATGCGGGAAGTGGCCGCTGCGCTCGAACCAGTGCAGCCGGGCCGACGGGAAGG
>JANOOW010000041.1:0-4338 GCA_031421555.1 Hyphomicrobiaceae bacterium
CACGGGGAAGAAAACGAAGAGTGCGATCAACGCCACCACAAGCGCGATCGAACTGACGACGAACAGATCGCCGCGGCAATAGCCGAGCGCTGCCAACGCGCACGACAGCAGCATGAGATAGGATGTGCCCAGCGCGAGCGCCCCGTACCCCATGCCGGGTTGTTTCGCGCCCGACGGTGCCAGCGAACCGATGATACCGGGGGCCGAACCGTTGTGGATGATGGCAAAACCCTGCAGCAGCATCAGCGCGATACCAGCGATGGCCAGCGCCGCGAGCCAACGGGCGTTTCTACCGGCGGGAACCCGCATCATGCCCAAGCCGATGATCGCCACCAACGGCAACAGGGCAAGCACGAGCCAGGCACGGCCGGCGACGGCGATTTGATAGATCGCCGGGCCGGTATCTGCGTTTGGATAAGTCTTCAGCCAGCCGGTCGAAAACAGGCCATCACCAAGCGCATACCACGGCAAGAAGATCGCCCCGGCAAGGCCGGTCAGTGTCCAGTACATGACGGCGCGCGGCATGACGGGCGGCTCCCGCTACTGCCGTCTACTTCGGTAGGTTCTTCACCTCGGTGTCCCATTTGGACAGCAGCCGCTTGCGCTCGGCCGACGACCCATACTTGGTGAAATCGTACTCGATCAGCTTGATATCGGCAAACTTCGGGGAGTTGGCCGGCAACGGCGACGACTTGTTCGACGGGATCTGCAGCTGCTTGTTCTGCGCACCGAGCGCTTGGGGGCCAGGCGTCTGCGCCCAATCATAAAACTTCTTAGCTGCGTCGAGGTTCTTCGCGCCCTTGATGATCGACATCGAGCCGATTTCGTAACCTGTACCCTCACAAGGAGCGACGATCTTCACGTCGGGATTGTCCGCCGCCGCCGCTACCATGTCGTGCATGAAGGTAATGCCGACAGCTGTCTCGCCGAGGCTGACGGCCTTGGCAGGGGCAGCGCCCGACTTGGTGTACTGATTGATGTTCTTGTGCAGCGCCTTCATATAAGCGAAGCCTTTGTCCTCGCCCATCAACTGCACGACGGTCGCAAGCAGCGTGTACGACGTACCCGACGAATTCGGATCGGCGACCTGCACCTCATCCTTGAATTCCGGCTTCAGCAAATCAGCCCAGCACTTCGGCTCGGGCAACTTGCGCGATGCGAGCGTCTTCGAATTGTAGCCAAAGCCGAGCGCGCCGGAATAGATACCGATCGTTTTCTTGCCGCTGCTTTTCCATACGCTCAATGCCCAGGGATGAAGCTCGTCGGGTTTCGCCGGCGTGTTCTCCTGCGTGAGCCCCTCCTCGGCCGCCTGCAAATGCGGGTCGCCGGTGCCGCCCCACCAGATATCGCCGCGCGGGTTGGAAGCTTCCGCCTTGACCTGCGCGTAGATCTCACCTGAACTTTTACGGGTCATCGAGACCTTGATGCCGGTCTCCTTTTCGAAGGCGGTCGTCATCGCCCGGCACCACTCCTCCTGCACCGCGCAATAAAGCGTCAACTGACCTTGTGCTTGTGCGGATTGAAAGGTGGAAAGCGCGAGTATGGTGCCGGCGGCGAAAAACAAACGTGCGGCACCCTTGGTCTTCGACAACATGCGGCCTACTCCCTGGAGCTTATCGACGTCTTTTTCATCACTCTGACAGCGATGTCGCCTGCACGTCAATGTCGTCTCAGGAAAGCTTCATAATTTGGCCCAAGGGAGCAAAAAAAGCCGGCGTTGCGGCGAGTATTGGGTTGCCATCGTTTAGGCCGCGCTCATCGAAAAAGTCGTTAACGGCCCCGCCGGCCTCGGTGACGACAATGATGCCGGCGGCGACATCCCAACTGTTGATGTGAAGTTCGAGATAGGCGTCGGTACGTCCAGCGGCGACCCAGCACAGGCCGAGCGCGCCCGATGCGCTGCGCTTGGCGGAGGCGCCCATGCCGCCAACCGTGGCCACGAGCTTCGTATAGTCCCCGAATGGCCGCCGCGGCGACCAGCCGATCTCCAGGGAGGCGGACTTCATGTCCGCGCCACCACTGACCTTGATCGGGCGCCCATTGAGCGTGGCCCCGGCGCCCTTACGAGCCGCGAACGTCTCGCCAAGTGCGGGCGCGTGGATTACTCCTGCCATAGGCTTCATTTTGTGCAGAAACCCAATCGATATGCACCACTGGAGATCGCCACGGGCAAAGTTGGCGGTGCCGTCGATCGGGTCGACGATCCAGAGATTTTCCGCGCCTTCGCCGCCGCCCTCTTCGCCAACGAAACCATCATCCGGAAAGATGCGCGCCAACCGCGAGCGCAGCATGGTTTCGACGGCACCGTCAGCCTCGGTGAGAAAGTCCTGCGTACCCTTCATGCGGGTTGCCATGCGTTCGCGATTATTGGCATAGGACATCGCGAGGCTACCGGCCTCTTGCGCCAGACCCAGCGCCACGAGATAGCGCAGTTCGACTTCGGCATCGGTCATTGGTGGAGCTTTCTGTTGTTAGGCGAGTTTGGCGGCGCGCAGATAGCGTACGAGATTGTCGTAGCCGAGCTTGGCATACGTGAGGGGATTTGCTTTCGCCGGATCTTGCTCGGCTTCGACCACTACCCAACCGTCGTATCCGCCCAGTCCGGCGAACACGGCCGGGTAATCGACCATGCCGTCGCCGGGTACGGTGTAGACGCCGGCCACCACCGCATCGAGGAAACTGAGATCGCTGCGGCGCACGTTGGCCAGCACATCAGCGCGCACGTCTTTCGTGTGCACGTGACTGATGCGCTGTCGATGCTTGCGCGCAACCGCGGCGGGATCGGCGCCTGCGAAGGTCAGGTGTCCGGTATCGAGCAGCAGATGCACGGCGGAGCGGGTCATCTGCATCATGCGGTCGACGTCGTCCCCCGTCTGGATCACCGTACCCATGTGGTGATGGTAGACCAGTTGCATATCCTCGCCAGCCAGCCGCCCGGCAAGCGTGCTGAGCCGATCGCAAAACACCGGCCACTGAACTTCGCTCAAACGTGGGCTGCGCGACAACGGCACGGCAATATCGCCATGAATCGCATTCGATGTCTCGGCGACGATCAGCACGCGTGCGCCGAGCGCTTCCAGCAAATTCTTGTGATCCTGCATCGCCACCCACTCGGCTTCCGCGTCACGCTCCAATAGCGCCATCGAGTACCAGCCGGAGACGAGGTCGAGGCCGTGACGATCGAGTACCGCTTTCAGCGCGATCGGCTCGCGGGGAAACTTGTGGCCAAGCTCCATGCCAGCGAAGCCCGCGAGCTTGGCTTCGGCGAGACACGTTTCCAACGGCGTTTCGCCGCCGAGTGAACGCAGGTCGTCGTTCGACCAGCCGATAGGGTTCGCGCCGATCCTGATGGCCATGTGACTATCCCAGTATTTGCTTACTTTGTGCCGCTACGTACGCCGCGTGCGCATCGCGAACGCTATCGCGCGCGCTCGTCTCGGGCACGGCAACATCCCACCAATGGCCGCCTTCGGCCGTCGAAAGTGCCGGATCGGTATCGATCACGATGACGCTGGTGCGGCTGTTCGACTGCGCCTGCCGCAACTGCGCTTCGAGGTCGGCCAGCGTCGCGGCTTTCACGGCAATCGCGCCCAGGCTTTCAGCGTGCTTGACGAAATCGATCGCGGGCGCGGCATCCGCCAGCAGGTTGTTGAACGGCGCATTGCCGGTCGCCTGCTGCAACCGGTTGATGCAGCCGAAGCCGCGGTTATCCAGCACGACGATGGTGAGCTTCAATCCAAGCGCGATGCTGGTGGCGATCTCGGAGTTCATCATCAGATAGCTGCCGTCGCCGACCATTACCGTGACGCCGCGATCGGGCCGGGCCATCTTGACGCCAAGGCCGCCAGCAATTTCGTAGCCCATGCAGCTGTAGCCATATTCAACGTGATAGGTGCCGGGCTCCTTGGCGTCCCACAACTTGTGCAGCTCTCCGGGCAGTCCGCCAGCGGCGCAAACGATGATGTCACCTGGCTTGCTGGCCCGATGAACCGCGCCGATCACCTGCGCGTCCGAAGGCAATGTTGCATTCGATGTGGCGAGCGCGCGACCGGCGACGACGCGCCATTCCGTTATCGCAGCCGCCGCATGACTGCTCCAGGCGGCGGGCGACTGCCAACCGGAAAGATTGAAACTCAACTCGGTCACACCGGCTAGCGCATCGGCAACGAGAGCATGGGCACGATGTTTCGACGCATCGAATGGTTGCACGTTCAGACCTATCACGCGGCACGCCGGGTTCTGGAACAGCGCCCGCGATCCAGTCGTGAAATCCTGCAAGCGCGTGCCGATGGCGAGCACCACGTCTGCATCCGCCGCAAGCTTGTTTGCCGCGGCCGT
>JANOOW010000042.1:0-7260 GCA_031421555.1 Hyphomicrobiaceae bacterium
ATCGTGCACGGCGGCCGGCTCGCCACCGAGCAAGGCAAAGCGATGGCCAATCGCTGCGAACTCGAATTTCTCGTTGCGCATGTTCCAGTGCAGGTAGGTCGCGGCGGGATTGCGGCTGATGAAGTCGAAGAACCGCGAGAGCATCGAATGCTCCATCACGTCGAAACCGGCGACATCGTTGTTGCGGCGCCGTGCGAGCTCGACCTCGGAGTGGATGGAGAACGACGTTGTCGCGCCAGAGCCTAGATTGCGCAGTGCGATCGCCGTTACGCGCGGCGAGGCATAGCCCTGGCCCTGATCGAAACTCTCGCACGCGTAGTGCACGACGAACACGCTCGATGGATGCACGAAGAGCCGGGCAAGGCTTTCGCGCGCCAGCTTCTGACGGTTCGGATTTGGTGCAGCCACTAGTTCCTCTTGCCTCGATATCGAGGGCCACGCGAATCGGCATGCCCAGCGACGCCAGTGTGCTGCTCAGGCCCCGGGTTTCAAGCGCGCCGCACGCCTGCATGGGTCAGCTGTGGAGTTAGGTGTGGAAAGCGCGCGCATTTACCGGCAAATAACCTGCTGCTGCCGCCTCGCATCCCAGAACCGGATCGATTTCGAAAATGCCCGCTGATCAGCTTGCGCGACGGTCGCTATTGCATGCCGCACTCTGCGCGATCGCGGCGGAAGCGTTGCTGACGTTCATGGATGCGCTGATCAAGGGGTTGAGCGCGCGGTATCCAACGTTCCAGATCGCTTTCATGCGGTTCGCGTTCGGCACCGTCTGGGCGACCCTGCTGATAGCGATGTTCTGGCCGGGCTGGCCGTCGGCGGAAACGGTGCGCACCAATGTTTCGCGATCATTCCTGGTGGTGATCACGGCGACGTGCTTTTTCTTCGCACTTGGACGGCTACCGCTGGCCGAAACGGTGGCGCTCTCTTTCTTGTCGCCGCTGCTCATGGCCCTGTTCGGCGGATTAATACTGTCGGAAAAGCTCGACCGGTCGATTTTCATCGCACTCGGTGCTGGGCTCGCCGGCATGCTGCTGATCGTCGGCTGGCGGCTTGGAAACACGGCTTACGATGCCGGTGCGCTCGCGGGCGTGGCAGCGATAGGCGTCTCTACGGTGACTTATGCGCTCAACATCATCGTGTTGCGGATTCGGGCGCAACGCGATCCGCCGATGACCATCGTCTGGTTTCAAAGCGCCTGTCCGGCTGTGATGTTGCTGATCCCAGCGTTGTTCGTATGGACACCGCCGTCACTTCCAGATCTGGCAATTTTCACGCTGGTCGGCGCGTTGGCGGTGAGCGGACATTACCTGCTCGCGCTCGCTTTCGCGCAAGCGGAAGCAGCGCGGCTAGCGCCGCTGCACTACACATCGTTGGTCTGGGGTATCCTATTCGGCTACATAATGTTTGCCGAAGTGCCTACGGCGGTCACGCTCGCTGGCGCTGCGATGATCGCAGCCGGCGCCTGGATTGCCCAGCGCCGGCCACTAATCTAATGCAGTCAAAGGTCCGCTCTACGGGCTCGGCTGCTGCAGCTTAGTGATCTCGTCCTTCAATTTCAGCTTTTGAAGCTTCAACTTGTTGACCTTGGCCTCGTCCAGGGCGGGCCGGGATCGCTCTTCGGCGATACGGCGATCCAACACTTTGTGCTTTTCGGCAAGTTCAGAAAGATGAGACGAGCGCGCCATCCTGTCCTCCGTGCTAAGCTTCGAACAACCTAAACGTGACAGATTTGCGACGTGATGTCCAACGCACGAGACCATGTTGGTTCAGCAGATGTGAACATTCCAGCGATCGCGCCCACCAGCTTAACATTCAGATTCTACCGGACAATTCCAGCCTCCGGTCGGTTTCAATCTTGCGCAGCAAGAGTGTTTTTGACATTAGTACAATCATGATAGGCAATGCGTCAGCGCATGTCGCAGCCCGAGGAATGAGAACGCAGTGATGGCGCGCCTGGAAGACCGGGACATCAGGGAGGAGCTGGCGAAGTTGCGCGCCGAGCATCGTGAACTCGACCAGGAGATTGCCCTGTTCGAGGCGGCAGCGCACGCCGACCAGCTGATGATCAAACGGCTGAAAAAGAAAAAGCTGCACCTCAAAGACCTGATCACGTCCTTGGAAGATCGCCTTCTTCCCGATATCATCGCTTGAAAGCGGGTTCACCTATGCAAGCGCGCGTGCCCCAAGTCGGCATTATCATGGGCAGCCAGTCGGATTGGCCGACGATGCGGCATGCGGCCGATATCTTGACCGCGCTCGACATCACCTTCGAGGCGCGCATCGTGTCAGCGCATCGCACGCCCGACCGGCTGTTTGAGTATGCCAAGAACGCCAAGGCGCGCGGGCTCAAGGTCATCATCGCGGGTGCCGGCGGGGCAGCACATTTGCCTGGGATGACCGCTGCGATGACGCTGTTGCCGGTACTCGGTGTGCCAATCGAAAGCCGGATACTCAAGGGCCAAGATAGCTTGCTGTCGATTGTTCAAATGCCAGCTGGCGTGCCTGTTGGAACGCTCGCTATCGGCGAAGCCGGTGCCACCAACGCTGGATTGCTCGCAGCCCAAATACTGGCGCTGGCCGATGCCGGTCTCGCCGCGCGTATCGAAGCCCATCGCGCCAGCCAGACCGCCGCCGTCGCACTCGTCCCGAAGGATTAGGCCTTGAAGTCCGCAAACCAGCCGATCGCGCCAGGGGGGACGATCGGCATCCTCGGATCTGGTCAGCTCGGCCGCATGCTCGCGCTGGCGGCCGGAAAACTCGGCTTGAAGACGCACATCTATTGCGATTCGAGCGGGCCTGCGTTCGACGTTGCCACCGCGCGCACCATCGCCCAGTTCGACGACACCGCGTCTCTCGATGCCTTCGCCCGCTCGGTTGGAGCCGTGACCTACGAATTCGAGAACATTCCACTGGCAACCGTCACGCACCTCGAAGGGCTGATCCCGGTGCGGCCCGGATCGAAGGCGCTCGCCTGCGCCCAGGATCGCCTCAACGAGAAGCAGCTGGCACGCGATCTTGGCGCGATGACGGCGGACTTCGCCAGCGTGGATAGCCTCGACGAGTTGCGTTCGCGTCTCGCGGGTCAGATCACCGCGCCGTGCGTCCTCAAGACGAGGCGCTTCGGCTACGATGGCAAGGGACAGGCGAAGATCGTTGCGGTTGCCGAAGCCGAAGCTGCCTGGCTCGCGATCGGTGCCAAGCCTGCGATACTGGAGCAGTTCGTCGACTTTTCCCGCGAAGTATCCGTGGTCGCGGTGCGGGGCGCCGACGGTGGGTTCGAGGCTTACGACGTGACCGAGAACGAGCACCGCGATCACATCCTGCATCGCTCGGTCGTGCCAGCCAAACTGCAGCGGGACACCGCCGCGCGGGCAGTCGAGATCGCCGCTCGCATTGCCGCGGCGCTAGATTACGTTGGTGTCTTCGCGGTCGAGTTCTTCGCACTCGAAAGCGGGAGCACCGAGGCTCTTTACGTCAACGAAATCGCGCCGCGCGTGCACAACAGCGGGCACTGGACCATGGATGCCTGCTTGTGCAGCCAGTTCGAGAATCACATCCGCGCGGTGGCCGGCTGGCCGCTGGGCTCGACGCGGCGTCACGCGGACGCCGAAATGATCAATCTGATCGGTGCGGAAGCCAATGGTTGGGCACAGATCGCAGCCGAACGGGGCGCGTCTGTGCATCTGTACGGCAAGCGTGACGCGCGCCCAGGCCGAAAGATGGGGCACCTCAACCGGCTGCATGCAAGAGATGGCAAAGGCATGTAGACTTCTTTACCAGCATTTGCTATCTGTCCAAAAATCCAATAACGAGGCGGCATCCAGGCATCGGGTTTCCGGTGCGGGCTGTGGCCTTTGAGTGCATTCAGCCCTTCAACGAAATCAACCCTTCAATAGTCGAGGATAACCCCACAAGTGCAGGTTCTCGTTCGCGACAACAATGTCGATCAAGCTCTCAAGGCGCTCAAGAAGAAGCTGCAGCGCGAGGGCGTTTTCCGCGAGATGAAGCTCCGGAACTACTTTGAAAAGCCGTCTGAGAAGAAAGCCCGCGAGAAGGCAGAGGCCGTTCGCCGTGCCCGCAAGCTTGCCCGCAAGAAGTTGCAGCGCGAGGGCCTGCTGCCGAACAAGCCGCTGAAGAAGCCCTTGGCTGGCGGTCGCGGTGGACGTGGCGGCCCGGGTCGCTCGGAAGGCGGCGCTGGTGGTACCGGTGGTGGCTTCGGTGGCGGCGGTAGCGCTGGCGGCGGCTTCGGTGGTGGCGGCGGCGGTGGTGGTTTCGGCGGCGGTGGCGGTGGTGGTTTTGGCCAACGCTGAAACTAGGCTGCTCTTCCCAGCCTTATGAGATATATTGACGAAAAAGGCCGCTCGATCAATCGAGCGGCCTTTTTCGTTTTGTGACGAACACTCAGGCAGAAATTTTCTCAAGCTCGCCCCGTCCGGCAACCAGCGCCACGCGCGACAGCATCGCGGCATGAGACTTTACCGCTCGGCCGGTCCACCCGGCGCGGGACAAATCGAAAAGGTCGACTTCAACCCGCCCCCGTACATCCGTGTCGATCGCGCCCCGGCCGGAGTGCGCAAAGCCATTGCGCTCCAACACCTTCTTGGATGCCGCATTGCCAAGCCGGCACGACGCCGCGAGTGTCTTCATCCGGCTGTAGATGAAGATCGCGTCGACGAAGCCGCGCAGGGCCTCGGTAGCCAAGCCATGGTTCGCTAGCGCCGGATCGAGCATGTAGCCGACGCCCAGATGCTCAGCTGGCATAGCGTTACAGCCAATCAGGCCGATCAGCCGGTTGGGCGCGGTCTTGAGCGTGATTGCAAGGATCAGAGCTTCGCCATTCGCATTGAGATCGCGCGCGTGGGTAATCCGGCGGGCAGCCTCGCCGGCCGGCAATGGATGTGGCCAGGTAGCCGTCATGGTCGCGACAGACGCTTGCGACGCGATCGCTTGCAGAACATCGGCATCGCCCAGACGCGCCCAACGCAACCACATTCTCGGGGTTTCGATGCGGAAAACCTCGTCGCGGGTCATCCATGGGAAGAGCGGCGCTGCACTCGTGGGCATCATGTCACCTCCGTTGAACGAAAAAAGGACGATGGTCTCCCATCGTCCTCGATCCGTTGAGCTGGAGTGTGCACGCCGCGCGCCCTGAGGCGCAACTCAGCGTGACAATCTTCGATAAAGCCTAGAGGCCTGCTCACCGTCTCGAGATCATTGGGAGATCTTGAAGCAGAGAGCCCACCCGTGTGCTTTCTGCCTATTCCGCTGCTTCCGCTATTTCCCGGTCTACTGATATATAAGTCCGGCCGTTGCGTTTGGTTGCAAAAGAAACGCGACCTTCTACGACAGCAAAAATCGTATGATCGGTACCCATACCGACATTGGTGCCAGGATGCCATTTGGTGCCGCGTTGACGGCACAAAATGTTGCCTGGAATGACGTGCTCGCCGCCAAACTTCTTTACGCCGAGGCGGCGGCCTGCGGTGTCGCGGCCGTTGCGTGTTGAGCCGCCTGCTTTTTTATGTGCCATGGATCAGTATCCTATGCGTGTAACGTGTCTATGACGGCCTGTCCGTCGGATGCTTGAAGTGCTCGCGGCGGTTGATGCCTCAAGCGCGGGCGCGATCGCTGTTCGCTCGCGGCGGCTTGCCGTCGAGCAATTCCTTGGCTTGCATGACCCACTCACCAGTGGTGATTTGACCGCCGAATTGGCCGGCTCCATCGAACGCTGCAATGTTCTGCTTCGTCATGCCGGCAATCTGCCAAAGGTGGAAAATGCCCACTTTGTGCAGCGCTTCCTGATACTTCGGACCGACACCGTCGATCAACGACAGGTCGTCGGCACGACCAGCGACGGGCGCATCAAGAACCGCGAACGACTTGCCTTGACCGCGATAACGAAGTGCGACGACGCCCTCGCCCGTTGGCGCCTTCGATGCCTTCTGCCCGCTACCCAGAATTTCCAGAATGCGCACGCGCGAAAGATCCTGACGATGACCTTTTTTGCGGCGTGAATTCTTCCGGCGGCGCTTCTTGAAATTGATGGTTTTCGGACCGCGGCCCTGTTCCAGCAGCTCGGCGATCACCGTTGCACCGCTGATCAAAGGCTTGCCCACTGTGACGCCAGCGTCTCCGCCCAGCATCATCACTTCGCCAAACGTGACCAGCGCACCGGGATCACCCTCGAGCTTCTCGACTTCCAGAATCTCGTCGGCGGCGACGCGGTATTGCTTTCCGCCCGTCTTGATGACAGCGTACATGGTTGTATTCCCACAATTTTCCGCGCCCTATGGCGCCGCAGGTTAGGCTCTGCGGACTTCGAAGTACACCGTCGGAAAGCGGCGTAAAGCCTCGGGCAGCGATGATTGCGCGGGCACAGTATATGCCTACGTTCGCCGTCGTTATCCCGGAGTTGCCGCCAGAAGTCAACGGACCTTCGGGAGGGAAACGACTTGTTTTGGTCTCACAGGAACCCGATCGAGATCCATGGCACGGCTGCGACGATGATGGTGCCGATGATGAGTGCGATCAAATACGGCCAAATCGGGCGTATGCCCTCCGACGGATCGACCCGGCCGATCGCACAGGCGGCGTAGTAACCCACGCCAAACGGTGGCGCGAACAACCCGATGCCCATCGCCAGGATGACGACCATCGAGTAGTGCACCTCGTGGATGCCGAGCTGCTTGGCGATGGGGAACAGTAGCGGCCCAAACAGCACGATCGCGGGGATGCCTTCGAGCACGCTGCCGAGGATCACGAACGCCACCAGCGATACCGCCATGAAGCCTGCAGCGCCACCGGGCAGCCGGCTCATCGCACCGGCCAGTTCGCGGCTGAAACCCGATTGCGTCAGCGCCCAGGCCATCGCGGTCGCCGCGCCGATAATCAGCAGGATCGCGCCGGACAGCGTAGCGGTGTCGACCAGCACCGACCACATGCGGTTCCAGCGCACCGGATCAAGCCGCGCGTGCGCCGCTGGCGATGTTTTCCGGAAGATCCAGTAAACAAAGCCCACGAACAATGTATATGCGATGCCAATGGTCGAGACTTCGGTCGCGGTCGCAACGCCCTCCACGACGGCGGCCCGAATAAGGAAGGGCAGAGCGATGCCAGGCGCAGCAATCACGGCGCAGAGGGCGATCATGCGCGGACTGGCGCGCACCACGCCAGTCATGTCTTCATCACGCGAGCGCCACCACACCACGACGCACAAGGCCAGCGCCAGCACCAGCGCTGGCAGCAAGCCGCCAGTGAACA
>JANOOW010000043.1:0-1847 GCA_031421555.1 Hyphomicrobiaceae bacterium
ACCGGCCTCGCCCGCGTCATTCGCGCCGGCTATGACCTGCTCCACCTGATCACCTTCTTCACCGTCGGTCCCAAGGAAGCCCGCGCCTGGACGGTCGAGGTAGGATCGAAGGGACCGCAAGCCGCCGGCGAAATTCACAGCGACTTCGAACGCGGCTTCATCCGCGCCGAGACGATCGCCTACGACGACTATATCACGTTGGACGGTGAGAGCGGCGCACGCGATGCCGGCAAGCTACGCCAGGAAGGCAAGGAATATGTCGTGAAGGACGGCGACGTCCTCCACTTCAAATTCAACGTCTGATCGCGCTATGCTCCCCGGATCAGGGGAGATCGCCATGACCGCATCGCTGCAGCTTGCCCATTTCGGCCTTCGCACGACAGACCTTGACCGCGCCGTCGCCTGGTACCGAAACGCGCTCGGCGCGGAGGTCCGTTTTCGCAACGACATCGCCGCCTTCATGAGCTTCGATGACGAGCATCACCGTTTCGTGCTGTGGGACGATGGCGAAACCGTCGACAGGCCCGCCGAAGCAAAGGGCGTCGATCACATCGGCTTCTCCTGCGGCCGGCCGTCCGGCCTGGCCGACCATTATTGCCGGTTGAAAGCCATTGGCATTGACCCCGACCTGGCGGTGAACCACCATTTCACGACGTCGCTCTACTATCATGACCCTGACGGCAATGAAGTCGAGCTGACCTGCGACAATTACCCGTCCAAGGCGGCGTGCAACGATTTCATGCGCACGGTTGCCATGGCCGAGGCAATGCAACCCCCGCTGTTCGGGACAGAGTTTGATCCCGAGCAATTGGCCGCGATGCGACGTTCCGGGGAAAGCGAAGCGGCAATGGCCCGGATCGGTCTCTAGCAGCTAGCGCCGGGATTCCTTGAACAGCATGAACGACATCAGTGCCAGGAACGCGACCGCGATCCAGCTCGCGCCCTGCGGGATGGTGTGCGTTCCTAAGATCACCTGGAAATGTGTAGCGATGCGATAGACATGCAGCGCGGCCATGAGCCCAAACAGCACGGCAGCAACCAGCGTAAACGGCTTGTGATTGGCCACGACCTCCTCCCCTTCCCGTTCAACGTTTGAGCTTCGCCCCCGCGTTCCACTGAAGCAGCATCTCGGTCAGGAACAACGGCATCACCCAGGTCGTCCAGATCATGTCGGTCTCGCCGCCCTGAAGCTCCGACGGCATCACCCGCGTCCAGAAGCGGCAGAATACGAACGTCCATGCCGCGACGTAGCTGCGGATCATCCATGCGCGATGCTGGTCGATCCGCCGGTTGAGGATCGCCCGGAAGGCCATCGCGCTGAACATCAGCCACACCACCGCCAACGTGCCCGTCGCGAGCCCCGGTGTATGCTTGGTGTCGAACGACCTCAGCAACGCCGATACGGAGGCGAGACTGCCGGCAACGAGATAGGTGTAGCCGGCTGGCTTGTGCCATCTGAACCAGTCGCGCGTCAGCCCGATCCGGAGCGCGATCGCCCCTGCTATCAGCATCACCCCGCCGTTGATGATGTGTCCGTACAGGACCGGCAGATGACCGATGTGCCGCGCCAACCGTTGCGGCCCGAATGCCGGGACCGCGACCAGCCATATAAATACCGCCGACGACACCAGCGCGATCCCGATCAGCGCGTCGATCCGCACTTGCCGGTAAACCCCTTCCGACGGAACTTCGCTCATCGCTGTCTCCCCCAAAGACAACTGATCATCTTTCGGAAACGCGGTAAAGGGTCCGCGCTCACCGGTCCTTCGGATACTCATATTTGAACGGATCGGTGGCGAGCGGCTGGGTCGGCAGCGGCGGGCGCGGCAGTTCCTTGTCGCTGTTGG
>JANOOW010000044.1:0-6231 GCA_031421555.1 Hyphomicrobiaceae bacterium
CGCCAACCTTGGTCTGGCCCGCAACGGCGACGTGGCTCAACAGTTCACAGCCATCACCCAACTCGACGTGCGCACCGACACTACAAAATGGCCCGATCTTTACATCGGCACCAATCTTGGCACCGTCCTCGACTATTGAACTGGGGTGTATGCGGCGGTCAACCGCTGGTACCTGTCTGGGCATCTTCGTCCACGATCATGGCGGTGATCTCAGCTTCCGCTACGATCACGCCGTTAACTTTCGCCTCGCCAAAAAAGCGCCAGGCACGACCGCGGCTGCGGATCTTGCGGACATGGTAGTGCAGTTGGTCGCCAGGAAATACTGGTTTACGAAACTTTGCATTGTCGATCGCCATGAAATACACGCGCTGAGGCTTGTAGGTATCACCGAGACTGTGCACGCACAGCGCGCCGGCCGTTTGCGCTAGGCCTTCGATGATGAGAACGCCTGGCATCACGGGGAAGCCTGGAAAGTGGCCCTGGAAGAACGGGTCGTTTATCGTCACGTTCTTGATGCCGACCGCCGTCAAATCGCGATCCAGATCATACATGCGGTCGACCAGCAGGAACGGGTACCGGTGCGGCAACAGCTTCATCAGGCGATTAATGTCAGCCGTTGCAAGCTTTGGGGCGGATCCGGAATCATTCATCGTATCGCTCATGCTTTATCCATCATCTCGATAATCAACTGTCGACGTCAGTACTGGGCGGCGCGGGTCCACGGGAAAGCAAACGCTTCAGCCTCAACTCTTGCTTGGCCCACTCACGCAACGTTTTTGCCGGCGTGCCGATCATGCGCGATCCGGCCGGCACGTCGTCCTTGGCGTGACTGGCGCCTGCAATACGCGCGCCAACGCCGACTTTGATATGGCCTGCAACGCCTGCCTGTCCGCCCATGACGACAAAGTCGGCAAGCTCGGACGAACCAGCAATTCCGCATTGGCCGACGATCACGCAGTGTCGTCCAATGACCACATTGTGCCCGATCTGTACCAGATTATCAATTTTTGTGCCTTCGCCAATGATCGTGTCCTTTAGAGCGCCGCGATCTACAGCAGAATTAGCGCCGATCTCGACGTCGTCCTGGATGATCACGCGGCCGATCTGCGGCACCTTAAGGTGGCCGCGCGGGCTCATGGCGAAGCCGAAGCCATCTTGGCCAATGCGGACACCAGCATGCAGGATCACGCGGTCGCCGATCAGCGCGTTGGTGACGCTGGCGACGGGGCCGATGAAGCAATCGCGGCCGATCGAGCAGCGATAGCCGACCACCGCGCCGGCAGCGATGATTGTGCCACGCCCGATCATCGCCTGCGGACCGACGATGGCGCCCGGCTCGACGATCACACCCTCTTCCAGCATCGCGGACGGATCGACCGCTTGGCGCGCATGCGGACCGCACACCAACGGCTGTATGGCTTGCGGGTAGAACAGGGCAAGTGCCAAAGCGAAGCCGCGATAGGGCGCCTTGGTGATCAGCGCGTCAGTGCCAGTTCCGACGCGGGCGGCAAACGCCGGTTCGACCAGACAGGCGCCGGCATTCGATCCGGCCAGTTGCGGCAAGTATTTCTTGTTGTCGAGAAAGCTTAGATCAGACGGCCCGGCTTCCGCCAGCGGACGAACATCCTCGATCATGCGCGATGCATCGGCACCAGCATGCATCTCCGCCTCGGCTGCCTTCGCGACCGCTGACAGCACGAATGGGCCCGCGCGATCGTAGAAACCTGGATGCTCCATCACCACCGCCTGCGCCTAAACCAAATTGTGTGCCCATTAATCAGATCGGGACCACAAACCGCAAATGAAAAGGGGCAAGCCAGCGGCTCACCCCTTGTCGTATTCATTTGTATGCGGCCAACCTAGAACTTCGTCGATGCGCCGAAGCGGATCATCTGAGTCTTGTCGAAGTCATCTTTCGTCAAAGCGTAGGCGTAATCCAGACGCAGCGGTCCGAGCGGCGAGTTCCATAGGATACCAGCACCGATCGAGGTACGGATGATATCGCTGTCTATCAGGCAAACGCCTAACGCTCGATTTCTGTTCACGCACGCACCGCCCGCGTTGTTCAAACTTTGTGCTTTTTCGCCGGCCCCGAATACTGACCCCGCATCAGCAAACACCGCGCCTGACATGCCGAGTTCGTCAGGAATGAACGGCAGCGGGAAGCGGATCTCGGCGGTCGTTGCCCAGAACGTCTTGCCGCCAAGTGCGTCGGTCGTGATCGTGTCGCGGGGTCCGATACCAGACTTGTCGAAGCCACGGATCGTCTCGCCGCCTTTATAGTACAGGTCGAGCAAGCGAACGTCCTGGCCACCCCAGCCTTCGATCTGACCGCCGATCGCTCGACCGACGAATGTGATCTTTTCGGTAATCGGGTAGTATGCGCGCCCTTCACCCTGCAGGCGGACGTACTGCACGTCGCCGCCGACACCGGCAAAGTCTGCGCCGAGCTGAACGTAGACACCGCGGTTCGGGTTCTTCGGATGATTACGCGTGTCGTAGGTAATAGCCGTACCGATGGCCGACGTGAGAGATGCACCTTGCGCTTCGAGAACAGCACGCGACGCGGTCTGCTTATCGACGAAGTAGAGATCGTCGTACGACAGCGTGTAGTTGGTGTTGAGCCAAATGTTTTCCGAGATCGGGAAACCGAGGCGCAAGCTTCCACCCTCTTTCCGGCTCTTGTAGGACGACGTCGAGACCGCGTTCACATCCTTGTAGAAGAGGTCGAAACCGGCAGCCAGGTTGCGGTCGAGGAAGCGTGGCTCGGTGAAGCTGATATCGACCTGGAACCGGTCGAGAGAACCCGACAGCTTCAGCCGCAAGAACTGTCCGTTGCCGAGCAAGTTGCGCTCGGTGACGCTGACGTCGCCGATGACGCCTTCACTTGTCGAGTACCCCGCACCGAAGGACAATTCACCCGTTGGCTGTTCGACCAACTCGACATCGAGAACGACCCGGTCCGGCGCTCCACCAGCACGGCGCTTCACTTCGACCGCTTTGAAAAAGCCGAGACCCTGAAGACGCTTCTTGGCAGCCTCCACCATCAGCGGGTTGAATGCATCGCCTTCGACTAGACGGAACTCGCGGCGGATCACGTGATCCTTGGTGCGCAAATTACCGACCACGTTGATGCGTTCTATGTAGACGCGCTGACCTTCGTCGATGGTGTAGGTCAGGCTGATTGTGCGTGATGCTTCATTACGATCGGCACGCGGACGGACACGAGCGAACGGAAAGCCTTGCTCGGATACCTGCAGCGTGAGCTTTTCGATCGACTTATCAATATAGCTCGCGTTGTAAATCTGACCGGATGTCGTCAGCAGGTCGCCGCGGAAGCGTTCTGGTTGGATCGCAGGCAGGGCGCTTTCGATCTTCACATCGCCGAAGGTGTAGAGTTCACCATCCTCGATCGTGTAGGTGACAAAGAAGCCTGAGCCGCCCCGATCCAATTCGGCGTTGCCGGTGATCACCCGAACGTCGGCATAGCCGTTCTTCAGGTAATACTGGCGCAGCAATTCCTTATCAAGGTTCGAACGGTCTGGATCGTAGACGTTGGTACCCTTGAGGAAGTCAAACCAGCCCGACTGCGTCGTCGAGATGATGTCGCGCAACTGCGAATCGGAAAACGCGCGGTTGCCGACGAACGTAATTTTCTGAACCTTGGTTGCGGCGCCCTCGTTGATCTCGAACACGAGATTGACGCGGTTCTGATCGAGTTCAATCAGCTTGGGCTCGACGGAAGCGGCGAACCGGCCTTGACGCCGGTACACATCGAGGATGCGCTGAGCGTCAGCGAGGGCACGAGCGCGCGTATAGACCGAGCGCGCTTTCAGCTGCACCTCAGTCGTCAACGTCGGCGTGTCGACTTCGCTATTACCTTCGAAGGCCACCTGGCTGATGACCGGGTTTTCGACCACGGTGATCACCAAGCCACTCGCCTCACGGTCGATGCGGACGTCAGCGAACAAGCCGGTTTGAAACAACGCCTTCAGCGAGCGATCTACCTTACCAGCGTCGTAGGCATCGCCCACGGAGAACTGGAGATAGGAGCGCACAGTTTCGGGCTCGACGCGGCGATTGCCGACGACGCGAATATCGCGGACCGCACCCTGCGCAACAGCCTGCGACGACACCAAAGACGTGCCAGTCGCGCTATCGATCGCGCATAGGAATGGTACCGCGGCAGCGAGCAGCGCAACTGCGCGTGTCGCTCGCATGACTAGTGACTTACAGTGAGGCATACCTGCGTCTGCCCTTCAATTTACCGAAATCCCCCAAAATGGCGATGATTCCTGTCGGCACCAGAAACCCTCACATAGCTAAGCAATGCATAGTTCAACAAATCTGCCCCTACAGACTCAACTGAACGCACTCCAAGAGCTATGGCAGGTTTAACGATTCAGCAACATCATTGGAAGTGGCAAGAATGCTTCACGACGCTCGATTCCATCGGGCTTTCGGACATTCTCGCCAATTAATCAGCCCATCCCCGGCAGCCATCCCAAGAGGATAAAGCGGTCGTTCCAAAACGCGAACAACATCAGAGCCATGATCAAACCAAAGCCTACCCGGAACGCCAGTTCCTGCGTGTCTTCGCTCAGCGGCTTACCGCGGATCGCCTCGATCGCGTAGAACGCTAAATGACCACCGTCCAATACTGGTACGGGGAACAAGTTGATCATCCCGACGCTCACCGAGATGAACGCCATGAAATAGATGAGTTGGTCCAGGCCAAGTTTCGCTATCTTGCTCGATGCATCGGCAATGCGAGCGGGTCCGCCCAATTGATCGGCGCTCTGGTGCCCTTTGATGACGTTGCCGAGATAGGCGAATGTCGATCTGACAATCCCAAAGCTCTTTTCGGTACCGAGTACGATTGCATCGATGGGCCCGTAGACCTTGTGGACGACATCCTGCTTGGCTTGCGTTTGCTTGATCCCCAAACGGCCAACCTTGGCTTTACCGCCGATCCCATCATCCACCTCCGTGAGTTCCGGAGTCGCAGTGAGTTCAACTTCAGCGTTTTGACGCTTCACGAGAAATGCCATTTTCGCGCCGACGTTGTCTGTGACCCGCTGCTGCAGCTCGATAAATGAGTCGAGCGGGCGGCCGTTGATCGCAAGGATTACATCGCCTGGCTTGAAGCCAGCGCGCTCTGCGGCGCCGCCTGGCACCAAATCGTCCACCCGCGCCGACGTGGTGTAGGTGCCGACAGTCATCAGGAACACCGCAAAGATGGCGATTGCCATCAAGAAGTTGGCGATCGGCCCAGCGGCAACGACCGCAGCCTTTTGCCAGAGCGGCTTCGCATGAAACGATACCGCGCGCTCCTCCGGCGTCATTTTTGCCAAACGATCGCGCATCGGCATGCTGGCGCCATTCTCGTCATCCATGAACTTGACGTAGCCACCGAGCGGGATCCACGCGAACCGCCAACGGGTGCCGTGCTTGTCGTCAAAGCCGTAGATTTCTGGTCCAAAACCGAGCGAAAAAGCGGAAACCTTGACGCCACACCAGCGCGCTACGAGGAAGTGCCCCATTTCGTGCACGAAAACCACGATCGACAGCACGAAGAGGAAGGCTGCTGCGCCAAAGAAGAAGCCGCCGACACTTGATGTCATGCTGTTGATTAAGTTCATGTTTCGTCGCTCCCGATGGCTGGCCGATAAGCCCCAGCCGTTGAAAAGTGTTCTTTCTGACTACGCGCTGCAATCACGTCTCGTGCCAACCTGCGCGCGGCAGCGTCGGTCTCGATCGCTGCTTCGATGGTTTTTGGCTCGCCAGACATATGTCGGCTTCCAGCCTGGTCGAGACAATGGGCCACGATGCTGGCGATATCGAGAAAGCCGGCGCGGCGCTGCAAAAAAGCTTCTACTGCGACTTCGTTGGCGGCGTTGAGGACCGCCGACGCTAATCCTCCCTGAGCGAGCGCGGCTTCCGCCAGCGCCAGCGCGGGGAACCGCGCGCGATCAGGCGCTTCGAACGTTAACGAACCAAGAACGGCGAGATCGAGGCGTTGCGTCGGCACGTGCATGCGCCCGGGCCAGGACAAGGCTACGGCGATCGGTGTGCGCATATCGGGACACCCCATATGCGCCATCACCGAGCCATCGCAATACTCGACCAGCGCATGCACGATCGATTGTGGATGCACGACCACGGCAAGCTGGCTCGACTTCACACCGAATAGATGGAAGGCCTCGATCAGCTCCAGCCCCTTGTTCATCA
>JANOOW010000045.1:0-6144 GCA_031421555.1 Hyphomicrobiaceae bacterium
CTTGATGGATGAGAGAGGCGAGGCGCCGGTGCCCCCATTGTGCCCCGCGATCAGCACGTAATCGGCGTAGGCCTTGGCCACGCCGGCCGCCACCGTGCCCACACCAGTTTCGGAAACCAGCTTCACCCCGACCCGGGCGCGGGGGTTGACGGTCTTGAGATCGTGGATGAGCTGGGCCAAGTCCTCGATCGAGTAGATGTCGTGGTGCGGCGGCGGCGAGATCAGACCGACGCCCGGCGTCGAGTGCCGGACCTTGGCGATGATCGCATCGACCTTGTGGCCGGGCAGCTGACCGCCTTCTCCGGGCTTCGC
Source organism: Hyphomicrobiaceae bacterium (assembly GCA_031421555.1). GTDB lineage: Bacteria > Pseudomonadota > Alphaproteobacteria > Rhizobiales > Hyphomicrobiaceae > JAKFWF01. The sequence goes on from JANOOW010000045.1 coordinate 313, forward strand.
ACCCTGCGCCATCTTGATCTGCATCACGTCGGAGTTCATCAGGTATTCCGTCGTCACGCCGAAGCGGCCGGACGCAACCTGCTTGATCGCCGAACGCATGTTGTCGCCGTTCGGCAGCGGCACATAGCGGTCTGCTTCCTCGCCACCTTCGCCGGTGTTCGACTTGCCGCCGATCCGGTTCATGGCGATGGCAAGCGTGGTGTGCGCCTCCCGCGAGATCGAGCCATAGCTCATCGCCCCGGTCGAGAACCGCTTGACGATTTCCGATGCCGGCTCGACCCGATCGAGCGGCACAGCCGTGCGCTTCAGTTCGCCCGCAGCCTTGATGCGGAACAAGCCACGCAGCGTCATCAGCTGTTCGTTCTGCTCGTTGATCTGCTTCGAGTAGTCGCGGAACTTCTGCGGCACCTTGCCGGCTCTGGTATCCTCTGCCGATGCGCCACGCACCGCATGCTGCAGGTCTGCGACCACGCCCGGGCGCCACATGTGCGCTTCGCCGCGGATGCGATAGGCATAGTCGCCGCCGACATCGAGCGCATCGTCGAGCACCGGCACGTCGCCGAACGCCTGGCGATGCCGTTCGACGGTTTCGCGCGCGATCTGGCGCAAACCGATTCCTTCGACCTGGGTGTGCGTGCCAGTGAAGTACTTCTTCACGAAGCTCGTCTTAAGACCGATGGCATCGAAGATCTGCGCGCCGCAGTAGGACTGATAGGTCGAGATACCCATCTTCGCCATGATCTTCAGCAGGCCCTTGTCGACCGCCTTGATGTAGCGCTTGACGGCCTCCTTGTGCGTGAGGTTTTCGCCAAGTTCGGGCAGCAGCGCGTGGAGCGTATCGAACGCAAGATACGGGTTGATCGCTTCGGCGCCATAGCCGGCGAGCGTCGCGAATTGGTGCACCTCGTGCGCCTCGCCGGTCTCGACGACGAGCCCGACGGAGGTGCGCAGACCTTGCCGGATCAAGTGATGATGCACGGCACTGGTCGCGAGCAATGAGGGGATCGGCACCCGGTCCGGGCCGACGTTGCGGTCACTCAGGATGATGATGTTGTAGTCGCCGGAGCGCACGGCTTCCTCGGCCTCGGCGCAGACGACGTCGAGGGCGGCGCCCATACCCACGGCGCTCTTGTCTTGATCGTAGGTGATGTCGATCGTGATCGAGGTGAAGTGATTGTCCTTCACCGCGCCGATCTGGCGGATGCGCTCCAACTCGTCGTTGGTCAAGATCGGCTGGCCGACCTCTAGCCGCTTTACTTTGGCGGTGCCCTGCAGATCGAGCAGGTTTGGCCGCGGACCGATAAACGAGACCAGGCTCATCACCAGCTCCTCGCGGATGCTGTCGATCGGCGGGTTCGTCACCTGCGCGAAATTCTGCTTGAAGTAGGTGTGCAGCGGCTTCGACTTGTTCGATAGCACCGAGACCGGCGTATCGGTGCCCATCGAGCCTACGGCTTCCTGCCCCGTTGCGGCCATCGGCGCCATCAGGAACTTGAGGCTCTCCTGGGTATAGCCGAATGCCTGCTGCAGATCGAGCAGCGCCACATTCGACAGGCGCGTCTTCGGCGTTTCCTTCAAGGGCAGGTCGCCGACCTGAATTTGCGTGCGCTTCAGCCAGGTCTCGTACGGATTGCGCAAGGCAAGGTCGGCCTTCAACTCGTCATCGGAGATGATACGGCCCTGTTCGAGGTCGATCAGTAGCATCTTGCCCGGCTGCAACCGCCACTTCGACACGATGTTGGCTTCGTCGATCGGCAGCACGCCCGACTCCGACGACATGATCACCCGGTCATCCCTCGTCACCAGATAGCGCGCCGGCCGCAGTCCGTTACGGTCGAGCGTGGCGCCGATCTGGCGGCCGTCGGTGAACGCCATCGCGGCCGGGCCATCCCAAGGCTCCATCAGGCAGGCGTGATACTCATAAAACGCGCGACGCTTGGAATCCATCAGCGGATTGCCGGCCCACGCTTCGGGGATCAGCATCATTGCCGCGTGGGCGAGGCTGTAGCCGCCCATCGTCAGGAATTCGAGTGCGTTGTCGAAGCACGCCGTGTCGGACTGGCCTTCGTACGAGATGGGCCAGAGCTTCGAGATGTCGTCGCCGAACAGCGGGCTCTCGACGCTGTCCTGGCGCGCCGCCATCCAGTTGACGTTGCCGCGCAGCGTGTTGATTTCGCCATTGTGCGCCACCATCCGATAGGGATGCGCAAGTTTCCACGACGGGAACGTGTTGGTCGAGAACCGCTGATGGATCAGCGCCATTGCCGACGTCAGCCGCTTGTCGGACAGATCCTTATAATACGCCTTCACCTGGTACGACAGGAACATGCCCTTGTAGACCAGCGTGCGGCTCGAAAGCGACACGGTATAGAAACCGATGTCGCGGCCCTTGTAGGCCGAGTACAGAACATTCGAGATGACCTTGCGGGTGAGATAGAGGCGCCGCTCGAACGCATCCTCGTCGCGGATCGTCTTGGGGCGTCCGATGAACACTTGGCGGTGCACCGGCTCGGTCGCTCGCACCAGGTCGGATAATGAAGAGTTGTCGACCGGTACGTCGCGATAACCGAGAAACTCGAGGCCTTCCTCGCGCACGATGCGGCGGATCACCGTCTCGCAGTGTGCGCGCAGGCGTTCGTCCTGCGGCATGAACAGATGGCCGACCGCATAGTGGCCGGGCTCCGGCAGATCGAAGCCGAGCATCTTCTGTTCGGCCTTGAAGAACTCGTGCGGAATCTGGATCAATATGCCGGCGCCATCGCCGGCCAGCGGGTCCGCACCTACCGCGCCGCGATGTTCCAGGTTCTCCAGGATCGCCAAAGCATCGGCGACGATCGCGTGACTGCGGCGCGCCTTCAAGTCCGCAATAAAGCCAACGCCGCACGCATCGTGCTCCTGGCGCGGATCGAACATACCAGCCGGCTCATGGCCCTCGTCGGGATAATGTTCGGGAATGAGAGCGTTGATCTGCGTGTCGTCGTGGTCGGTCATGGTCTGGCCTCGTGGCAAGGGCTGCCGGTCTTACGTGATGCTTATCGGGTGACGGCGCGCATGTGTAGGGCTCAATTGCTGGCCTAGCGCGTCAAGTTCGAGTTTCGAAGCGGGCTTTTGCTTACGGCCGGCGGGTGAGCACCGGGTCAGCTGCGCTTCGTGTCCGTTTTTCGTGTTTTTCGGGCGGCATCGAGCGAGTATGTCGCGATGCACAATCTTAATACAGCAACGCCCGAGGCCGAGCGCCCCATTGCTACCGGCATTGTTTGCCGAAACGTCGCCACAACTACCCAACCGATTCTCGTGCGGTGAAACTAGGTCAGCACAGCTGTCCTTATCTTAGAAAAAACACACTTTGGGGCGGTAGACAAGTAGCAATTTAAACGGTCGTTTCGCGCAATATAATTACGAGTGCGATCAAAAGAAAACGGACGCTCAATGTGTGAGCGTCCGCCAAATAGGCCGGGTGTCCGTTCGTTATGCCGGCCTGTCGAAGCTTACGCGCTTTGACCAGCGGTCGCTTCGATCTGTTTCGAGCCTTGCCCGCTGCGGATCGCGATCGTGCGCGGCTTCATGCGCTCGGGCAGATTACGGACGAGATCGATGTGCAATAGCCCATCCTTCAGTTCCGCACCTTGCACTTCAACATAGTCGGCAAGCTGAAACCGGCGCTCGAACGTCCGCTGGGCGATGCCACGATGCAGGAATTCGGTCGACTTCTCCGATTCCGCAGGCTTTTCGCCTTTCACGGAAAGGGCCGTCTCTTTCACATCGATCTTGATGTCGCCATCGGTAAAGCCAGCGACCGCCATCGTGATCCGATACTGATTATCGGCAAGACGTTCGATGTTGTATGGCGGGTAGCCGTTGGCTTCGCCGTCTAGACCAGAGGCCGCGTCGAGCAAATTCACCAGCCGGTCGAAGCCGATGGTGGAACGATAAAGGGGAGCAAAATCCAGATGTCGCATCACAAGTCCTCCTGAGGAAGCAACTGGTGTCATACCTCGCCCGATGGGCCGAGGCGGCTAACGTCGACACCCTCGAGAAGAGGCATGCCGACCAATGAACAAATTAGGTTTGAGACTTGCGGGTTTCAAGGTCACGATGCCAAAATTTTTGCAATCGGCATCGCAAATGATTTCGATGATCCGTTTCAGTTGCTGCTGGTCATTGCTCAGACAACGACAGTAACCCCTTCCTTGCACGCCCCTTCATGCTACATTCATGCAGCGAGCTTTATTGTGTCTCGTAGCGTGCGGTTCGAAGCCGATCCGTACCCACACTTTTTGCGGGGAGGCGTCCCCTGTATCGGCTCTTCGGAGACGTTTATCATGCGTATAAGAAAACGGACGGTAGCTTCAGTTGGCCTCCTTGGCCTTGCATCCATGTTGGCATTTTCGCCGGCGGCGAGTGCTGCCGACATCTTCGACGGTCCGCGCGCTTCGTCGCCTTACGACGACCCGCGCTATGGCGACATCTATCAGCATCCGACGCCGCCGCCGCGCTATGCGGAGCCGCGTTACGTGGAGCCGCGTTACGTGGAGCCGCCGGTGGCGGAACCACGCTATGTCGAATCGCCTCGTTACGCCGAACCGCGTTACCAGGCGCCGCGCAAGTTTTACGATGAGGCTCCGGCGATCCCGCACAAACGGTATGGCTATCTCGAGCCAATGCACCCGCGGCACGACTATCCGCGCCACGACTATCGCAACGGACCGGGTTGCGTTCCACACGGCGAGATCAAGCGCTCGCTGGTCAACGAAGGCTGGGTCGATTTTCGCGACCTGGAATTCCGCGGCGACGTTGCCAGAGTGCAGGCGCGGCGGCCGAACGGGCAGCTCTACGTGCTGAAGGTTGACCGCTGCTCAGGGGAGATCGTCCATAGCCGGCCGCTGCGCGATGGTCACGTACCTTATGGCTATTCGGACCGCTACAGCCGCAGCACCTACTGAGGTATAGCTTACGATGCCTGTTGGAATCGGGAGTTGGCTGCTATAGCCGTGGCTCCCGGCTCCACAGGACTTTCGCCTCATGCAACAGACTGCCGAACTTGTTGCCATCGCGCGTAATCCGGTACCGAGCGGCGCCGTCGCCGGCTTCTTCAAAGGCTACGATGGCGCGCCTTTGCGGTTCGCCCGCTGGGAGCCGACGCGCACGCCTTATCGCGGCACGGTCTGCTGCTTTCCCGGCAGAAGCGAATATATCGAGCGCTATTTCGAAACCATCGCCGATCTGCGCCGTCGCGGCTTCACGGTCGCGATCATGGATTGGCGCGGGCAGGGCGGCTCGGTGCGCGCGCTACCCAACCCGCGCAAGGGCCACATCGTCGACTACAGCGAATATGATCGAGATCTCGCCTGCTTCATGGAGCGGGTGGTGATGCCGCATTGTCCGGCGCCCTACGTCGCGTTGGGCCACTCGATGGGAGGGCTTACCCTGCTGCGCGAGGCAGGGCATCCGGATTCATGGTTCTCCCGCATCATCGTGACCGCGCCGATGCTGGAGTTCCACCCGGCGCGCGTCGGTGCGCCAGATTGGATGGCGCGAACTTATGCAGCAGCCGGCACGTTGCTTCGTTGCGGCTCGACGTATGTGCGCGGTGGCGGTGACGATTTCCAGGAAGGCGCGCCATTCGAGGGCAATGCCCTGACATCCGATCGCGAGCGCTTCGAGCGCAACGTGGCGCTGGCAAAGGCAGCACCTCAACTGACAATCGGCGCGGCGACCATCGGCTGGCTCAACGCCTCGTACCGGTCGATGAAGATGCTCAACGATCCTGCCTACGCGGCGGCCGTCAAAGTGCCGGTACTGCTCTTCGTTGCCGGCGCCGATACCGTCGTG
>JANOOW010000046.1:0-8665 GCA_031421555.1 Hyphomicrobiaceae bacterium
CCTCGGCGGGTCCGGTCTGCTTCCATGAGGTTTCGAACGGGCGAAGCGGCGAGAGGTCGCGAGCGACAGTCAGGGACGCCGGTCCGCCGCCCAGGAGTGCGATTCGCCTACCGTTGGCGGCCGCGACATCCGGCATGAATGCGTCGATATCGCCCTTGTTGTCAGCGGCCACCCGCTTCAGGCGGCAGATTGCAACCGGTTCGGCATTCTTGAGCGTGGGATCCTTCGCGTTGCTTTCGTCGCCGACTTGCACGCGGCCGCGGCGGCACGCTGGTTCACACGGGCGATCGCAGACGCGGCCCAAAATGCCAGGGAATACATTGCTTTCCCAGTTCAGCATGTAGGCGGCTGCGTAGCGGCCCTGCGCTATCAATCGGATGTATTCCGGTACCGGCGTGTGCGTTGGGCACGCCCACTGGCAATCGACAACCTTGTGAAAATACTTCGGATTGCTGATGTCGGTCGGTGCCATCCGGCCCCGGCTCCGCTTCGCGAGTTCCCGCGCTTGCATTCCACCTCACCCTTGGCCGCTACTTTGACGGCAACTTATTTCTTGTCGCGCGCTGGCGCCGTCATCCTCGAGGTGACGGTAAGCGCCAAACCGCCGCTGGTTTAAGGCTTCTCGAGCCGCAGGACAAGTGTGCGGCGCAACACACGCTGGTTAATCCCGCGCAGAGTGCCCCGCGCTTGTGTGCGGGCCCGTCTCAACTGCGGTAGTCCGAGTTGATTTCGACGTAGTCGTGGGTGAGGTCGCAGGTCCACACGGTGGCTGTGCCGGAGGCGATGCCGACGTCGGCGCGGATCGTGAGTTCCGCATTTTTCATGTATTCTGCCACGGTCTTTTCGACGTAGCTCGCGGCCCGCTCGCCTTCTTGCGCGACGATGTGTGGGCCAAACCAGATCGATAGCTTGTCACGATCTGCCATTTCCCCGGACTTGCCGACGGCCATGACAACGCGCCCCCAGTTCGGGTCTTCGCCGGCGATAGCGGTTTTCAGTATCGGTGAATTCGCCATCGAGAACGCGATGCGGCGGGCGGCGACATCGTTTTCCGCGCCATGAACTTCGAACGTGACGAACTTGGTCAGCCCCTCGCCGTCCTTCACGACCATCAGGGCGAGCTCATGCATCAGGCTGTGCAACGCGTCGCTGAACGCTGCGAGCGCCGGGCCGGCCGCTTCACTGATCACCGGCGCGCCGCGTTTGGCCGATGCCCCGGTTGCGAACAGCAGTACCGTGTCGCTGGTCGAGGTGTCGCCGTCGACGGTGATGCAGTTGAACGTCTTGCCGGCGGTCGCCGATAGGAGCCGCTGCAACACGGGCTGGGCGATGGCCGCGTCGGTAAACATGAAGCACAGCATCGTCGCCATGTCGGGGGCGATCATGCCGGCACCCTTGCAGAAGCCCGCGAGGGTCACAGCGACACCGCCGATCTGCACGGTGCGGGTGGCAAGTTTAGGATAGGTGTCCGTGGTCATGATGGCGCGCGCCGCAGCATCCCAGGCGTTGGCCTTGGCGGACTTCGCCATGCCGTCGAGCAGATGCGCGAACTTCGACGCATCCATCGGTTCGCCGATGACACCCGTGCTCGCAATGTAGATCTCTTCCGGCTTGGCGCCGACGGCGTTGGCAGCAGATTCCGCCGTGATGCGAACCGCGTCGGCGCCTTTCTTGCCGGTGAAGGTGTTGGCGTTGCCGGAGTTGACGACGACTGCGCGAGCGGTCCCGGTCTTCAACGCTTCGCGGCACCACAGCACGGCTGACGAACAGGTTTTGGATTTCGTGGTGACGCCAGCGGCAACTGTGCCCTCATCCAATACCGCCAGCAGCAAATCGGTGCGCCCCTTGTAGCGGATCCCGGCCTCGGCGGTGGCAAAGCGCACGCCGTCGATCGCAGGGACGGTGGGAAGTGCCTTTGGCGCAAACGGCGATACTTTGGGAGCCTTGGCCATGATTGTCTCTCCGGACTTTCAACTATGCACAAACGAATACACGACAGATGAGCATCTGAGTATATGTTGAGCCATACCAATTCGGAGGAACTCACCCATGGCTGCCGAACGTGGAGCCACTGAACGCCGCGCCCGCCGCAAGGCGGAGGCGAGTGCCGCCGTGCCACAGAAGCCGTGGGGGTTGGTGCGCAATCCGTTGCCGCCTTTGGAACTGCTCGACGAAGAGGGCATGACCCGCATCGAGAACACGGCATTTCGAGTGTTGGAAGAACTCGGCCTCGAATTCATGAGTAGCGAGGCTTGCCGTATTCTCGAAGCCAACGGCTGCAAGGTCGATCACGCGACCGGGCTCGTCAAAATGGATCGCGGGATCGTCCTGGCGGCCATTGCCAAGGCGCCGCAGCAGTTCGCGATGTACGCGCGCAATCCCGAGCGGAACCTGATCGTCGGGGGAAATTACATCAACTTCGGCCCGGTGGGCGGCACCCCGAATGCGTCGGACCTCGAACGCGGCCGGCGTCCCGGTTCGTTCCGCGATCAGGTCGAATTGATCAAGCTGCACCAGTCGCTGAATACGTTGCACACGTCCGGCGGGACGATGGTCGCAGCGCAAGATCTCCCAGCCGAGAGCCGGCATCTCGATCAGCACCAGGCGCAAGTGCTTTATTCAGACCGCGTTTGGGGCGGCAGTGCGATCGGCCGCGATCGCATCAAGGACGCGATCGAAATCGCCCGCATCGCCCGCGGCGTCACGATCGAGCAGATGCGCGCCGAGCCGTCGATATCGACGATCATCAACACCAACTCGCCGCGCCGCGTCGACAAGGAGTTGCTGTCGGGCCTGATGGAGATGGCCGAGAATGGGCAGGTCGTCTGCGTCACGCCGTTCACGCTGGCTGGTGCGATGAGCCCGATCACGATCGCCGGCGCGCTCGCGCTGCAGTCGGCGGAAGCGCTGGCGGTGCTGGCATTGGTGCAGATGATCCGGCCGGGCTGCCCGATGATCTTCGGCGGGTTCACCTCGAACGTCGATATGAAAACCGGTGCACCGGCCTTCGGCACGCCGGAGTATGTCCGCGCCACCATCATCGGCGGGCAGATCGCGCGGCGGTATAAGTTGCCCTATCGCGCCAGTAACGTGAACGCATCCAATGCTGTCGACGCGCAGGCGACGTACGAGAGCGCGATGTCGCTGTGGGCCTGCATCATGAGCCACACCAATTGGGTGCATCACGCGACTGGGTGGCTAGAAGGTGGTCTCGTCGCGTCCTACGAAAAGGTCGTGATCGATGCCGAGATGATCGAGACCATGAAGGGCTGGATGACGCCACTCGATGTGAGCGACGAGGCGCTCGCGTTCGATGCGATTGCCGAGGTTGCGCCGGGCGGACATTATTTCGGTGCCACCCACACGATGTCGCGGTTCGAGCATGCGTTCCACCGGCCGATGATTTCGGATATTCGCCCGTTCGAGTCGTGGGTCGAAAGCGGCAGCCCGGATGCGACGCAACGCGCGCATGTCATGTGGAAGCGGTTGCTCGATAACTATCAGCAGCCACCGCACGATCCGGCCAAGGTCGAGGAGATGGAGGCCTATATCGCGCGACGGCGGGTCGAGATCGCGGCGCGAGGTCTGGCGTAAAGTGGTGGATGGGCAGGCCGGCGAAGCCGCGGAGAGAGAAAACGATTTATAACGAGCTTATGCTAGTTTAGTCTGCGCAGGGCTAAACTCATCTAAGGTCGTTATACATGGATCCGGTCCGTAATCCGTTCGCGCCAGGCGCTGGAACGCCACCACCCGAGCTAGCGGGCCGGTCCGAGTTGCTTGATCAGGCACGCACGGCGCTGGCTCGCGTCGCCCAGGGCAAGTCGGCGAAAAGCCTGATGCTAATCGGCCTGCGCGGCGTGGGCAAGACGGTTCTTCTCAACCGCATCCAGCAAATTGCCGAGGAGATGGGCTACAAGGCCCGCATGCTCGAAGCACACGAGGACAAGAAGCTGCCGGAGCTTCTGCTGCCGGTCTTGCGCAGTATCCTGCTCGCGCTCAACGCCTCGAAGAACGTTAATGAGAAGGTCAAGCGTGGGTTGCGTGTGCTCAAGAGTTTCGCAAGTTCGATCAAGGTGAAGCACGGTGATTTCGAGATCGGGCTTGGCCTCGATCCGGAAAAAGGGACGGCGGATTCCGGTGATCTCGAAACCGATCTGCCGGAGCTGCTGCTGGCGGTGGCCGAGGCGGCGGCCGCTCGCAAGACCTCCGTCGCGCTGCTCATCGACGAGTTGCAGTATCTGAGCGAAACCGAGTTGAGCGCGCTGATCATGGGTATTCACAAGGTCGGGCAGCGGCAGTTGCCGCTGGTTCTGATGGGGGCCGGCCTGCCGCAACTCGTCGGTAATACCGGCCGGTCGAAGTCCTATGCCGAGCGGCTGTTCGACTTCCCCGTGCTCGGGCCATTGTCGGTCGAAGATGCGAGACTGGCCATCACCGAACCGATCACGCGGGAAGGCGAACGCATCGCCAAGGGCGCGGTCAACGGCATCATCGCGGCGACCAAGGGCTATCCGTATTTTCTGCAGGAGTGGGCGTACAGCTGCTGGAACGAAGCCGCGAAATCGCCGATCAGCGTGGCCGATCTCGATGCTGCGACGCCGAAGATCCTGCATAAGCTCGACGAAAGCTTCTTCCGTGTGCGTTTCGACCGGCTCACACCGAACGAGAAGCGCTATTTGCGGGCGATGGCCGAGCTCGGACCTGGGCCGCACCGCTCAGGCGCGATTGCGGATCTGCTCGGACAGAAGGTGCAGGGCGTGGCGCCGGTTCGCAGCAGTCTGATCCGCAAGGGTATGATCTACAGCCGGCAGCACGGCGAAACGGATTTTACCGTGCCGCTGTTCGACGCGTTTTTGAAGCGACGGCTACCGAAGTTCGATGCCGGCATGTTGTGAGGCAAATATAACGAAGTTATCGTCGCGGAGGATAAACTCGTTATATACCGCGGCTCACACGTTCTCGTGCATCTTGAATTTCAAGCCACCGCGCGGCGTTAGCGTCACCGTGGCATTGAGGCCGGGAGGTTCGATGCCGGTGTACTCCGGCCGGAAGCGCCGAAGCAGGATCGATAGTGCAAGCGTGTTCTCGACTTGGCTCATCGCGCCGCCGATGCAACTGCGTTTGCCACCGCCGAACGGCAGATACGTGTACGGCACGCGTTTCCTGACGGCATCGCCCATGAAGCGTTCCGGCTTGAAGGCCTCTGGATCATCCCAGTACTTGGGGTCGTGGTGCACGCCGTAGGCAAACATCATGATCCGGTCGCCGGCCTTGATTTCCTTGCCGTCGATTTCGTCGGGCTTCGACGCGGTCCGCATCAGGCCCCAGATGGGGGGGTAGAGCCGCATCGTCTCCTGGATGACCGCGCGCGTGTAGGACAACGACGAATAGTCGGCAGCTGTTGGTGCACGATCGCCGTAGACCGCTTCGCCCTCGGCGCGGATGCGGGCGGCTGCTTCCGGGTTTTTTGACGTCTCATACATCGCCCAGGCGAGCGTCAAGGCGGTGGTCTCGGTGCCCGCCCAAAGGTACTGCTTGAGTTCGTCGATCGCCTGCGCCTGATCGAACTCCGGGATATCGGGGTTCGCCACGGCGTCCTCGATCATCTTGAGCAGCGTGCGCTCGCGCATTTCGCGCGGATCGGCTGCCATCACCTGCGGGGGAACGCCGGCCCAGACGTCCATCGCCTTGGCGGCATCCTCTTTCGTGATCTCGAATTCTTCGCCAGCGACCTTCTTAACGCGGATCGACTTATGGTTCATCACGTCGGTGTAGGTCTTTACGCAGCCGAATATGAAATGCGGGTTGAACGGCATATCCCGATCGAACAGGGCTTTGCAGATCATGTCGGCGGCGAGCGTCCACGTTTGCTCGACCATCTCGAACTCCTCGCCGGATTTGGCGAGCCCCTTCCACAACTCCATCTTGGCGTCGATGGCGGCCAGGAAGTAGGGAATGTATTCGGCGAACATATCGGGGTGGAACGCCGGCTGCTGCGGCATCCGGATCTTCTGCCAGAGAGCGCCGTCGTGCGTAATCATGCTTTTGCCGAAGATCGGCTTCAGCCCGTCGAAATACTTGATGTAGTCATCGACCTTGGTGACGAGCACGCGCTTGAAATGCTCGGGCTTCGTCAGCATCACGACGCGCTGCCCGCCCATGTTGACGGGAATGACGCCGCCATAACGCTCGCCCATTTTCATCAGGGCGGTCATCGGATTGACACCACCCTTCATGAGCGGCATCAATTGATACCAGATCGAATTGTCCTCGCCGAGTTGTTCGGCGTGCGACATGACCGGCATGGGTGCAGCGATATTCATCGGAAATAGTGCCTTCTTAAGGCTGAAATTATCAAAGTTGGACAACCAAAATCGTCGCCAGGAATGAGATTGGCGTATTGCGGCGCAGCATAAGTCTCAATACCACTGTTTTGTTCTCGCGCCATGCGCATCGTACGCTGAACGATCTGGACTGGTTAACAATTTAATAATCATAGCTAAAATCGAGCCAAATCTTCGAAATTGTTAGGGAATGAAGCGGCGGTGTGATCGGGCAGACACTAACTTCGATCCGTGCATGACACTTCGCTGCAGCCGTATGACGAGGAGCCGACCATGTCCAAGGTTGCTGCGATATCCGTTCCGGATGAAAAGCAGGCGTTCTACGACCGGATCGCACCGCATGCCCTGACGCCTCTTTGGGAAGTGTTGAAGGGGCTGGTACCGCGCCAGCCGGCGTCCAAGGCGGTGCCGCACGTCTGGGACTATAACACGCTGCGTCCACTCCTGCTGGAAGCGGGCGGTCTGCTTACCGCCGAAGAAGCGGAGCGCCGGGTGTTGGTACTGGAGAACCCGGGTCTGGCCGGACTGTCCCGCATAACCTCTTCGATCTATGCCGGGGTGCAGATCATTCTGCCGGGCGAGACCGCACCGGCGCATCGCCACGTTGCCTCGGCATTGCGCTTCGTGCTGGAGGGCGACGGCGGCTTCACGGCGGTTGCGGGCGAACGCACGGCAATGCTGCGCGGCGATTTCATCATCACGCCGAATTGGGGCTGGCACGATCACGGCAACGCTGGGACCCAGCCCGCTATCTGGGTCGATGGTCTCGACCTGCCGATCGTCAATTTGTTCGAATGCGGGTTCAGCGATCATTGGCCCGAGAAAGCGCAGCCGATCGGCAAAGCCGAGGGCGACAGTCTGGCACGCTATGGATCCGGGATGGTGCCCCTGCGCGGTGGTTCACCGTTCGGTGCGACCTCGCCGATCTTCAATTATCCCTACGAGAAAAGCCGTCCCGCGCTGATGGCAGTCGCTGCCGCCGGTGCGCCCGATCCGCACGATGCGATATCCCTTCGCTACGCCAATCCGATCGACGGTGGCTGGACGATGCCAACGATTGCAACGTGGCTGACCCACGTTCCAGCGGGCTTCGAGACCAAGGCGATCCAATCCACCGACGGTCAGACGCTGGTCGTTGCCGAAGGCTCATTGGATTTGGAAATCGGCGGCAAGACGTTTGCGCTAAGTGAGAACGACATCGCCTGCGTGCCGGCATGGATGCCCCGCCGCATACGCGCGAAGAAGGATGCGATATTGTTCGGCTTCTCCGATCGCAGCGCGCAGGAGAAACTGGGACTATGGCGTGAGCATCGCAGTTGAGCAGCGAGAAGACGATGCGGCTGACGGCGGCACAGGCGCTCGTGCGCTATTTGTGCGCCCAGCACGTCGAAGTCGATGGGCAAACTGTCCCGATGTTCGCCGGCGTGTGGGCGATCTTCGGGCACGGCAATGTCGCGGGGCTCGGCGAAGCGCTGCACGGCGTTCGTGATCGGCTGCGGACCTATCGCGCGCACAACGAGCAGGCGATGGCGCACGCGGCGATCGCGTTCGCGAAGGCCGCCAACCGGCGGCGGATGATGGCGTGTACGTCGTCGATCGGGCCTGGCGCGACCAACATGGTAACGGCCGCCGCTCTCGCCCACGTCAACCGGCTGCCGGTGCTGTTTCTTCCCGGCGACGTGTTCGCCAATCGCCGTCCCGATCCAGTTTTGCAGCAGATCGAAAATCTGGGCGACGGGACGGTCTCGGCGAACGATTGCTTCCGGCCAGTGTCGCGTTACTTCGATCGGTTAACGCGGCCCGAGCAATTGCTCACGGCGCTGCCACGCGCAATGCACGTGCTCACCGACCCGGCCGAATGCGGACCGGTAACGCTGGCCTTCTGTCAGGATGTGCAGGCCGAAGCCTACGACTATCCCGCGGGCATGTTCGAGACGCGCATGTGGCAGCAGCGCCGGCCGCGTCCGGACGCCCGCGAGCTGCAACAGGCGATCGACATCCTACGCGGCGCCAAGAAGCCGCTGATCATTGCCGGCGGCGGGGTGCACTACTCAGGAGCCACAGCCGCGCTGGCCGTGTTCGCTTCGCGTCATGCGATCCCGGTTGCCGAAACGCAGGCAGGCAAATCGGCGCTGGTCGCCGGTCATCCGATGAACCTGGGCGCTATTGGCGTCACCGGCACGGCCGCGGCAAACAAGCTTGCGGCGGATGCAGACGTGGTGCTCGCCATCGGCACGCGCTTGCAGGATTTCACGACTGGATCGCGGGCGCTGTTCCAGAACCCGGCGTGCCGCGTGATAGGTCTGAACGTGCAACCATTC
>JANOOW010000047.1:0-3710 GCA_031421555.1 Hyphomicrobiaceae bacterium
AGTTCGCGCGTGCGCGCCGTGTTGCCGGTGGCGAAACAGAACACGGTTTCGGCCGGCATATCGCCAAAGCACGACAGCATCGAGATGAGGCGCAGGATGCCGAGCGGCTGCACGCCCGACCCAGCCGGACTATCCGTGCCCAAAATCACGCGGTCGAGCTGACCGATGGAGTTGGCGATCTTTACCGCATGCAGGCCGGCATATTCGTTGCCATTATGGACGACCTCGATCGCGCGTCCGCAGCCCTCGCACAGGCATTCGATCTGCTTGAGCGGCAACGCCGTGTGGCCGCCGTTGATGTGGCCGATGACATCCGCGTCGGCTTCCAGCACGGTATCGGCGTCAATGTAGCCAGAGCCCGGCACGCTCGGCCCGCCGGTGTGGATCGTTGACTGGATGCCGTACTTGCGGGCCCAGGCGACCATCTTCTTGGCTTCGTCGCCAGCCTTGACCGAGCCCAACCCGACCTCGCCCAGCAACTTGACGCCGGCCGCTGCAAGCTCTGCGAAATCGTGCTCTTCCATGCCCAGTTCGATCGTCGGCGCACCGGCGTGCAGCTTCACGCCGCCCGAGCGGAAATTCGAGAACGCCCGTTGCGCGGTGATGGCCAACGCCTTAACGCCGACGATGTCGCGCGGGCGCCCAGGCAGATGCACCTCGCCAGCCGAAATCATCGTCGTCACGCCGCCGTTGAGGTAGGATTCGATCCAGCCAATCTGGTTCTGGCGCGGCGTCCAGTCGCCGAACACCGGATGCACATGGCTATCGATCAGCCCCGGCGTAACAGCGCAACCCTTGGCGTCGATCGTGGTCTTGGCGGCGCCGGTATCGCAGTCCTTCAGGCGGCCGACCTGGGTGATCAGACCATCGACGGAGACGATCGTGTCGGCATCGAGGATCGGCTTTTCCAGCATGCCCGAAAGCATCAGCCCGATGTTGCGGATGACGACTTTGCCAGCAGCGGGCGCGGCGCCAACAGGATCGGCCATACGGGAAGTCCTTCTTCGAATGCGATGCACCATGGTGTCAGAGCCGCGCGCCAGAAGAAAGGGTCTCTCTTATTCGCCCGGCGGGCTCTCTTGTGCGCCCGGCGACTCCCCTCCGGGGAGCCGGCCGCCGGGCGCGGCCCGCGGCGCGGCCACAATTATTAACCCGCCTTCAGAGTTGCGCTCGCCAGTGGCCATCGAAGGGGAGTTCCGCGTCGCTGGTCGAGCACCTGGAGAGATCGTCGGCAAGCATACTCGACGCAACGCAGACCAGGGACTAAACGCGAAAGAATGCGAATCAGCTCTCCTGTCACTTGAACAATGCGGCATAATGCCTCGTTACAAAGAACAAACAAGGACTGTAGTTGACTTATATGGCAACCATAGCCAATATTGTTCAAACGAAAATAGTCGAGGTTTACCAGTTGCCAAGCTGGGAGCCTCGCTTGCCCCTTCGACAACTTTGGGTAGCCTACCAATTCTGGGACTGGGTTGAGAACACCATCGAACTCCATGACGACAGCTTCAAGTCGGGCGGACGAACACTTTTTGAGCATATGGAGCAGATTTTCTGCGATTTCCGCTGCTCAAAGAGGATTGGCGCAGGCGACATAAGACGTATGGTGCCTAATGTTGACGGTATTCGGAAAATGCATCCCGTAGGATTAAGAATATATGGGTGGGCTCCGGAAAAGGACTCCTTCGTTGCCGTGACTGGCGCTCTTGAATCTGTCACAAAAAGAGACAAGATGACCAATGATAACAAGATGAAATGCGTTCTTGATTTTATTAAGTCAAATAATCTAAAGCATACGGTAACGCAAGGAGATAACAGTGTCGTCTACCCGCCGCACGACTGATGCACGCCGAGCGACATTTTTGGCTTTATCATCGCAGATAGAAGGTCAAATGCGCGAAGCGTACGATCGTCTCTATCATGCAGGCAAGGCGACTCAAACGAGTTTAGCCGCCAAGCTAAGCGTGAATAAATCTGCTATACACCGCCGACTTACCGGGCGTAACAATATGACTATTGAAACGATTGCAGACATGGTGTGGGCGCTTGAACTGGCTATCAAGGTCGAGATTTTCGTTCCATATCTTGATCACACGTCTAATTTTAATAAGGTGGTAAAAGTACAGGATACAAAGCTGAATGTTCCGACGTCAAAAACTCCATCAAGTTCTGAGCTGCCGCCAGAATTGAGAGCTATGATCGCTGGCAAGTCGCCAACCTCTCTTCTTGCTGGTGGTTCGATTGCCCCTGCGATCGTGGCAGTTAATTAATGGCAAAGCAAACTAAGGCGAAGATTCCGACAAATACGCGCAGAGCTTCTCTACTCGTCGCCGACGAAATATTGTATTCGTTGGGCGGAAAGGTGTACCTGCAAGGAATGTATTTGAATGATATATCAATCAATGCGGATCAAATAGTCGCGCCACAGTTAGTATTCATGTTCATTTTTGAAACGGAGATTGAAAATTCATTCACGTCAATAACGCTTGAAATAACGCTGCCGGGAAGTGAGGCGGTAAAAGCACCTATTACAATCGCTCAACCGGTTATTCCTCATCAAGATAGAACGCATATTATGTATCGACTTCCTTTACTGTTGTCGGCCCCAATCCTTCGGCCTGGGCGGATTGAAGCAAGGATTATACATGACCGCGGGGAAATACTCGCGAACGCAATCTGGATAACGAAAGCTCCGCATGTTGCTGCGAACGTCGAGAAGCTAGACTAGAATTCTTCAGTTGCCGATGTTTGACGGCTGCCTTCGTTCGTTCGCAGGCATATCCTCCACTAAGACTGCCGAACTGAGACACCACTCGCCAGTGATGCAGCTTGACGTCACAAGGGAAGGCGGCAAAGTGCGCGGGTGCCGCTGCGTCGCGCCCGTTTTTAGCCCAGCCGGATCTCAACCCGCCTCATGAGCTCAGCCGTCGTCAATCTGTTTCGTCTTGGACGCGCCGGTTTCGTGCTGGCGCAACATGGCGTGAGGTTCGTGCCACGCGGCACCAAGGTGCCGTTCGTGTTGCATTTGGCACGCGCGGCGACGTGGCCGGTCCGCGCCATCACGTGGCCGTTTCGTGCGGGCCAAGCGCCGGAAACGCGGGTTGCTGCGGGTCTGACGAAGCTCGGCCCCAGCTACGTCAAGCTTGGCCAGTTCCTGGCGACTCGTGGCGATCTGATCGGGCCGGAGTTGACCGCCGATTTGCGCCATCTGCAGGATCGGCTACCTCCATTCTCGATGGCCGAAGCGCGCGCGGCAATCGAAGAGTCGCTCGGCGGCAAGCTCGAAGATCACTTTGTCGAATTCGGCCCGCCAGTCGCCGCAGCTTCCATCGCCCAGGTGCACAAGGCCGTCACGCTGGAGAACGGCGTGCGTCGCACCGTCGCGGTGAAAATCCTGCGCCCTGGTGTCGAAAAAAGATTCAGGCGCGATCTCGAAAGCTACCGATTCGCGGCCGAACTTATCGAGTGGTTTTATCCGCCCGCTGCACGTTTGAAGCCGACGGCCGTCGTCGAGAACCTCGCCCGCACGACAGACCTCGAAATGGATCTACGGCTCGAAGCCGCCGCCATTTCCGAAATGGCCGACAACATCAAGGCCGAGCACGATTTCCGCGTGCCGGGCGTCGATTGGCGGCGGACGCAACGGCGTGTGCTGACGATCGAGTGGGTCGATGGCATCCAGATCGCGGATAAGGCCGCCCTGCTTG